>JAIPDL010000050.1 GCA_021737695.1 Desulfotignum sp.
ATGTGTTAAGCACGCCGCCAGCGTTCATTCTGAGCCAGGATCAAACTCTCCAGTTAAATCCTTTAACTACAAACTCGTTAAGGTCTTGTTTAAGACCCGCTTCAAACTTTATCACTGACCAATTTTCAAAGATCAAACACTGCTTCTTTTTCTAGGATTTTTTTACTTCAGTATCCCTTCAAGAGAACTTACACAGACTACATGAGAACCAAACATTTGTCAAACAATTTTTTAGTCCAGATCATTTTTTTTCAACACCAGGCCGGCCGGCAGTTTTTCTCCGAACTGAATGTTCTGATCTGCCGGCGCCCGCACCGTCTTTTTCTGCACCATTTTTATCAAAGACGGCTTTGCCGACCGCTTTTCAAGCCATGCCACCACAGTTTGCGCTGAATCCGGATCCAGGTCCCGGGTCCGATCACCGGTTTTCATGGCCATCTGGACCACCGGAACATCCACATGGTCCTGCCGGGTCCAGTTGCGTTTCATGAGCTGCTGAATCCAGCGACCCGCCTCTACCGGCGGAACCACCCGGTCTACAGACCCGTACAAGAGATCCCGGGCTCCGAAACGGGCCAGGGTCCACAACAGCCGATCCTGGGTTTTTCCGGGTTTGATCTGGGGGATCAACGCTTTTGCCAGAGCGACTTTATCCTTGACCAGCAGCCGCTCCAGGTTGCCGGCCGTCATCCAAACCTCGGTCATCTCCTGGGGCGGCAGTTTGATTTTCTGCTTGATCAGAATGGTTGCAATATCCTGGAAAAACTGCCGCTGCTGCCCGGCTTTAAGCCCGGCGGCGATCCGCCGGATAAAAATCCACCACTCCAGCCGGTTTTGCGGCGCCTTGTCAAATGTCAGGCCGGCCAGGTACACCTTCCACAATTTTCTGATCCGGTCCCCATCAAAGGCATCTCCGAATCCCGGCCGCATGCAGAACCCGGTCAGATTGAGCCATCGGGCTTCATGATCGGCAGACTTGTGCCGTTCCGGCTCCAGATCAATGAGCTGATCTGCCAGGGACCGCAGAAAAGACAGCGGCCAGTTCGCCCGGGTCTGTTCCACCAATGCTTCGATCTGTTTTCCTGCCGATGCCAGGTTGGCTGCCTTTGGATCGGAAAACAGATCCGTAAGACACCGGCAGGCGATTTTGATCACGGTTTCATCATATACTTCGGTTTCAGGGGTATCCAGAGTCTTTTCACGGGTGTCCCGCAACTGAAACTGCAGTTTCCACCGGTGATCACTCACCCGGGAATGACAATACATGGACAGACTGCCCATTTCCGTGTATTCCGCGCCCAAAGTGACGGGAATGGTTTTCTTGTCCCCGGTTTTTCCAAAACGGATAATGGTCTGAATCGGGGTCATGGGGGTCAAAGTTTCATCAATGGTCAGGATGTTCCCTGCCGTATCACCGGAACGAAAACTGGAACTGTACACATCAAAACTCACAGGTTCATTGGCTCTGACCTCAAAAGACATCTGGGGCAGATCAATGGTAGCACCTTCGTCCAGTCCCCGTTCCACCAGGCAGATCGCTTTTTTCTCTGAATCCGATACCGTTCCTACGCCCAGGTAATAACTTCTCGGGCTGCCGGAACCCACCCGCACCCCAATCCCCTGCTTGACCAAGCCGTAATAGGATGCCCCGATGCCCACGGCCAGTTCCGGACGGTCATTTTCAAGGGTGACGGGCCGGGTGGCATCTTTGGCCTTAAACCAGCGGCAGACAGCTTCTTTGATCCGAAACTGAACCAGCGCCGGTTTAAGGGTCCCGCCGTTGAACAATATAAACTCCGGTAACGGTTCATCCTTGCCCAGGGCCTGCTTGACATTGTTCCGGTGTTTTTCCAGAAACCGGATGATATGCCGGGTCACGGCCGGTTCTTTTTCAAACGGCAGGCCAAAGTCCGCCACTTCTCTGTCAGCCTCTGTTTCCCTGATATCAGCAGAATCCACATCCGGATAAAACCGAGATCTCAACACATTCTCCACTTCCCCCCGGGTCAGATCCGCTGCCAGGGTACCGGAAATCAAGGCCCGGCCCTCGCCTTTAATCGTGATGCGCACCGATTTTTCCCGATTTTCAAGAATCTGTTCCTTGGCCTGCCGACACTGGTGACACAGGGTCTTCCATTTATCCGGGGTCAGGGCGGTATCGGATTTGAACTTGGCTTCCACAATCTTTGCCAGGGCCAGATCGATGTTGTCTCCGCCCAAAATCAGGTGGTCCCCCACGGCCAGACGCTCAAACCGGGGGCTGCCCTGGTCTCCGGCTTTCAGGGAAATCAGGCTGAAGTCCGTGGTACCCCCGCCCACATCACACACCAGAATCAGGTCATTCTCGCCCACCTGCTGATCCCAGTCAGATTCATGAAGAATCAGCCAGCTATAAAATGCAGCCAGCGGCTCCTCCAGCAAAGTGACGGCCCGGGACAGCCCGGCTTTTTCAATGGCGGCCATGGTCAGGTCCCGGGCCTCTTCATTAAACGATGCCGGCACCGTGATCACCACAAACTGATTTTCCATGAACCTGTCTTCATCTTTGACAAAATGGTTCCAAGCAGACCGCATGTGAGTCAGGTATTCCGCCGTGGCATCCACCGGAGAAATTTTTTCAACCCCGGAACTGCCCCAGGGCAGAATTCGGGCGTTCCGGTCCGCACTCCCGTGGCACAGCCAGCTTTTGGCGGAGGACACCAGACGCGAAGGAATCTTGGCCCCGTGGTCCCTTGCAAACATGCCGGCAAACAGGTCTTCTCTTTTTTTCCAGGGGTGCCTGAGCCCTTCTTTGGAGATATCATATTCCCCGGGGATATACAGAAATGACGGCAAAACCGGCGTTTTTGAAAATTCTCCCAAACCCGTGAGCTGGGGCACCTGAAACACCTTGATCCACTGGTTTTTATCCACAGGATCCGGGCGTTTTCTGCTACTGATGCCGGCCATGGCCTCTTTCAACCCCACCACATCCACATAAGACACCGCACAATTGGTAGTGCCCAGATCTATGCCGATGATATATTGTGTGTCCTGAAAATCCATCAACTGCCGGTCCCGATTTCAATTTCCGCAGGCGTGATCACAGATGCATCCCTGATATCTGCCAACCGGGGAATCTCTTTTTTGGCGGCTTTCCATCCAGGGTGTCTGACAATGCCTTCAAAGGGCGGTTCTCCGGTCACATTTCCCACCAGGGTCATGGCGTTCATGTCAAACCCGGGTTCCACCGTGAAAACCTCGCCTTCATTGGCATTCACCACCGGCCGGGGATCGATGTATTTTTTCACGGCCTGTTTGCAGTCCGCCTGGATACTGCGCACGGCCGCGCCGATCTGTTCGTCAGAATAGCGCTTCAGGTCTTCATCAAAAAAATCCAGAAGCCGCCCTTCCCGCTGAAGCACAGACAATGTATGCAAATACAGCCGGTGTTTGCGTTCCTGTTCAACTTTCTGGTCCAGAAAATCTTTTTTTCCGGGGGTGGATGCAGACTTGCCGGATTCCATCTTTACAGGGGCTTTGACCACAGGGGCCAGGACCATGCCCAGCACAAGCCAGAGAATCCAGCCCAATATCAGCATAGCCCCGGCCACCGCCGGCATGACCCACGTATAAAATTTTGTCTGCAGCAGTACTGCCATTTGCTGTATCTGGTTGAGAAACACTGATTTTCCCGCATCCGAAGCAGCTGACGCAGCCACCTGTTCAAGGCCAAACCAGAATACCGCCCCTATTGCTGCAGCCATAGCCAGCATAAAAACCGATATCACCCAGAATGATGTTTTCTGAAACTGTTTTACTCTATCCACTGCATCCTCATTTTTATTTGCCTGTGCTTGTAAATATTATGTGTGCCTGGAAAATTGTAAGGTCCGGCCACGCACAAGAAACCCATGCTGGTGTTTACAAAACAGTGCTGACGTGCAGGACTGCTTTGTACCGCATGGGTTTCAATAAATAATACAAAATCCGGATTGTGCAAGCAATGATTTTTTAAACACGGGGAATCAGGGACAGACAGTCTAAAATTTCATCATTCATTTTTAACGACGATGCGGTCCTTATTGGATTCAAAGGTTTTCTGGCCCACCCCTTTCACCTTCATGATATCCTCCGGGGTCTTGAATGGATGGGCTTTGCGGTATTCTATGATTCTGTCAGCCACCACATCTCCGATATTATGAAGGGTCATCAACTGTTCTTTGCTGTCCGTATTGATGTTAACCTTGTCAGCACCTGTCGCAGCAGGCACCATGAAGCCCAGAAGCAGCAATCCTATCAAAACGATTTTTACAAAATTTATTTTTCTTTCCATGGAATTGTTCTCCTTTTCTGATTTAACGGTTAACCTTTCCTCATATGAAAAAAGGGGAATTGTCCCTGAACCCCTGACGATTCCGTATTTTTTTTGAAGAGGAGATCCAGATCGAAAAAAAAGAATTGCAGACGTATGGCAGAAAAAACAGCGTCGATAAAAAACAATCTAAGTCATTGCACAGCTGATAACACCAGAAACAGGGATCGCTATACTACCAGGAATCGCTATGTTTCATAGACCTAATCCAGAATTTTATAAAAAGCAAGTCAAAAATAAAAAATGCATACACCTTTTTTATGACGTCGTGCCGTAATGGGTTTTGATCCATTCCCTGTAGGCCCCGGTCTGAACGGATCTGACCCAGTCCATGTTTTCCAGGTACCAGTCAATGGTAGCGGACAAGGCCTGCTCAAAAGTGCAGGACGCTTTGTAACCGATTTTTTCAACGGCTTTGTCCGGATTAATGGCATACCTCAGATCATGGCCAGGCCGGTCCGTCACAAAGGTGATCCGTTCCCGGCTGCTGCCCTCAGGATTCCCGATTTTGTCATCCATGAGATCACAGATAGTTTCCACCACCTCCAGGTTGGTTTTCTCTTCACCGCCGCCGATATTATAGGTCTCTCCGTTCTCTCCGTTTTCAAAGGCCCGGACCAGTGCGTCACAGTGATCCGCCACATACAGCCAGTCCCGCACATTGATACCTTTGCCGTAAACCGGCAGCGAATTTTTGTCCAGAATGTTGAGGAACATCAATGGAATCAGTTTTTCCGGAAACTGAAACGGTCCGTAATTGTTGGAACAGTTGGTCACCACCACGGGCAGGCCGTATGTCCTGTACCAGGCTTTGACAAAATGGTCTGAGGCCGCCTTGGACGCGGAATAAGGACTGGAAGGATCATAAGGTGTGGTTTCGGTAAACGCGGGATCATCCGGGTATAGACTGCCGTATACCTCGTCCGTGGACACGTGCACAAACCGGAAATCCGCATCCGGATGTTTCCGGACATGGGCCAGGCCGGCTTCCAGCAGCCGGAACGTGCCGGTTACATTGGTGTTCACAAACACCTCCGGCCCGGCAATGGACCGGTCCACATGGGATTCGGCCGCAAAATGAAATACCCCTTCAAATTGGTACGTGTCAAACAATTGTTTCAACAATGGTGCATCACAGATGCTGCCGTGGATAAAGGTATATCCGGGATCATTTTCCAGATGCCGGTGATTGGCGGGATTGCCGGCATAGGTCAGGGCATCCAGGTTGATCACATGCCAGTTTGGCCGGTGTGTTCGCACATAGTGAATAAAATTGGTTCCGATAAACCCGGAACCACCGGTGACCAGAATATGTTTCATATATGTTGTTCCTTTACTTTCTCTGATGCTGATGCTGCTTCATTGGTATTGCTTCCGGCAAAGAATAGCCCGCTCATGAAGACAAAAAACCACCCTTCCGCATTGTCCTGCAGCGGCGATGCCGTCATGCAGGCAATCAGCATCAGCAGCACAAACCCTCTGGCCATGATGGTTTGCTGGAAATCCGCGTATTTGCCGGCGCAGTACCACTGGACAGCAAAGAATCCAAACAAGACCATTAGCCCCACAAAACCGAATTGAACCGTTGTCATCAGGTATTCGTTGTGGGGATTGTCCGTTGAAAGCATGCCGGTATGCTTAACAAATTCACGATAAGTAGTGTCAAAACTACCGGTCCCTGTCCCGATCACTATGTTCTGTCGGATTATCTGCATGGAATTGAAAAGCCATTCAACCCGGATGCCAATCGCCTCGGTAGACTGTGCCGGTTTGTCCGGGGACCAGTTTCTCACTTCATCAATGGCGGTCTGGGCCCTGGAAAAAAGTGGGTTAGACGGATTCATCCATGCGAACGTACCAAAGGCCAGCAGTATGACCATCCCTGTCACAAGGCTTTTAGCCCGATCCCATGTGACAAAATAATACAGAACCAGGGCAACGACAATCAGATGCCCGGTGCGGCCCTGCACCATGAATAACACATTGAACAGGGCCAGCACACTGAAAACACCCCAAACCCCTTTGTGCAAGGGACAGATCCCGGGTTCCCTGGTCCTCACGGCAGCGATGAAAGCGGCAAATGCCATAAAACTGTTCTGCGTGATATGCAGGTGAAAAACAATGGCGTTTGCTGCATTGCCCTTCACCTTCAACGCTTCGGGCAGAAGCCCCATCCACAGCAGATATGACAGTATAAGTGTAATTCCCATGGCCCAGACAAAGGAAAGCAGGAACACGGACCCGAATTTTTTGTCCTTGGCATAGATCATCACCATGCTGATGAACAAAAATTTTGCCCCATCAGAAAGACTTTCAAAGATTTTTTCCATTTGCCCGTCGGAATAAAAAATTCCGGCCACATGGATCAGAAAAAAAACCAGCCCTGCCTGGGCCACCGGATTTGTCTTTAATACGCTGCCCCATCTGCAAAACCGGTCTGATATATTGTCCAGTATTCCAAACATCACCAGCAGCGCTAACACCCCATTGGTCAATGCAGTAGAAACCGGAATACAGAAACCAAACGCCACCAGCAGATATTTATTCACCAAATCCAGATTTTTCAAGACGCCACCCATATTTTATCCATAAATTGCACCCCGTTTATGATATATGGATTTTCTGTAAAAATCAGCCAGAGCATTTGTGATCCGTTGTTCAGAAAATTCTGAGAGGGCACGGTTTCGGGCCGCGGCCCCCAGGGCCACCCGCTGGCCGGGATTTTCCAGGAGCGTTGTCATACCGCGTACCAGATCCGGCACATTACCCGGGGCATGCAGTATCCCGGTTTTACCGTCAATCACAGCATCGGTGATCCCGTAAATGCGGGATGCCACCGATGGAATCCCCACACAGGCGGCTTCCAGAATCACACTGCCAAACCCTTCCCTGTGACTGGGAAGACAGAATACATCTGCCGCATTCATGAACCGTTCCGGTGTGCGGGTATACCCCGGAAAATAAACCTGGTTCAAGTTTTTGAAGACGGGATGAGCCTGAATGCCCTCTTCATCCGATCCCACGATCATCAGGTGAACATCCTTTCTTTTATGCACCAGGTTTGCAAATGCCGCTCCCAGCTCCAGAAGCCCTTTATCCCGGGTCAGTCTTCCTGTAAACAGAAACACCACATCGTTTTTCGGAATCAAAAAAGCATCCCTGACCTGCCGGCGCATCTCAGGATCAGGAAAAAACCGACCGGGATTGACACCGCAGATAGATCCGTTCAACAACACATGGGACCGGGCCTTGTCAATCACTTTTTCCCGGATCAGAAAATCAAGCTGAGATCGGCTGTCTGCCAGAATATGGCTGGCCCGGGATGCGAAAAACCGGTCGATCATTTTAAGCACCTGCCGCCGGCTCCCCTTACTGACGGCCCAGACCTGCCCGGTAAAGGTGTGAATGCGTACCGGCACCTTTGCCAGTCTGGCCGTTGTCATGGCCAGAAGCCCGGTTTTGGGCATGATGGAATGAACCAGGACAAATTTATTTTTCCTGAAAAACCGGTACAGTCGCAAAAACCCTGCCAGGTCATATATGGGGTGCGGTTTCCGCACAAACGAGATCTTCTTGAACCGCACCGAATGAGGCAGGTTCAGTTCGGCAAACTCTTTTTGAGAACCACTGGTGACCAAGGTGATATGATACTCTTTTGACAGCCGGCAGATGTGGGGTTTAAGAAACCATCCGACCACAAAAGGCACCGTGGCAACCAGACAGATATTTTTTTTGCGTTTTGGAGTCAGGGCCATAAAATACGCAGCCGCCGTGGCATGTTCGGCCAGGATGGGACCTGCCCGGTGCCGCAGGAGGCAATAATCCAGCCCCGTGACAACTGCCGCCACATCTACCCCGGCCTTGATCCCTTGTTTGACTGCGGCACGAACCGCATATCCGGGACGTCCCCGGGTTTTGAACCAGAACCGCACCAGGTGCCAGGTCCATGACCGGCGTGTCTTCAACAATTTTTTTAGACTCAGCCCGTCTTCCCTGTAGCCCAGCAGCGGTTCCCGGATGTTTGCAAACCGGCTGGTTTCATAATTTCTGAGCAGCAGGTCCTGGTCTTCACACAACAGGGCCTGGCGATTGTAGGGGCGGTCCCTGAACCAGGCAATCCGGCCCATCCATGTGGGGTGCATCAATTTGAATCCCTGGTCCGGGCCGGCACAGATCCGGTCATGGGATGTCGGCACCATCCGGACCCCCACAGGCACGTTTCCTTTTTTAAACACGATCACGCTGGACCCCACCAGATCAACCCGGGGGTGGCATTTTAAAAACGCGACCTGGCGGGACAACCGGTGGGGAAAACTGATATCGTCCGCATCCATCCGGGCAAAATAAACGCCCCTGGAAAGACGAACCGCCTGGTTCAGCCGATCTGCGATCCCCAAATTTTTCCCATCTGAAAACACACGGATCCGGGGATCTGCTAAGGTCCTTAAAATAGAACGGGTCTCATCTGTGGAACCGTCATCCACAATGATCAGCTCCCAGTCCGGCCGGGACTGGGCCTGTATGGAAGCCACTGCCTGCCTAATGGTCTTTGCGCCGTTATACACGGACATGCCGATACTTACCAGAGGTGTATCACCCATACAGGCACCTGTTTCTTCAACTTTCATGATAAAACATCCGACCGGGCCAGCCTGAGGCGGTGAACAGTTTTCTGCCGAAAAACCGCCACCCGATTTCATGAAAAATCCGGCGGGCAAAACGTTTGGCCCTTTTTTCCCCCACGACCAGGGCTGCCGGCGTGACAACCATATTCTTCAGCATGACAAGCCCCCTGCCCGTCTGATGGGCGGAAACCGCATCATTCAGACACTGCCGAAGCGGGCTGTCACTGGGAATAAACGGGCCGTCACAGGAAGGAGCCGGTTTGTGACAAAAGGAAACCGGTCTGTCAAGCGGGTGTAGTGAATCGTCACAGGGGGCTGTGGGGGAGGCAGTCAAGGTGGACAAGCCGTCCAGGATTTTTTCAAACCGATGGAAATAGAGATGCTCTTTTTTGGTCCGTTCAAACCCGCTTTCCGCAATCCGATCCCGTTCCTGCGGGTGTTTCATATAATGATAGATTTTCTCGCCCATTTCCTGTATGGAATCTGCCACCACAATCTCCCGGCCGGGTGCATAAAAGGCCGATATGCCATCCACTGCCTCGGTCATGAGAAATCCCCCGGCCCCAGGTACTTCAAACGTCCGTGCCTTGAGTTGATCCGCCCCTTTGGAATTGGAAAAATTCAATGCGATCTGGGCACTGCGGATAATCTGAGGGATCTGGTTTCCCGGCACCGGTCCGGATTTCCAGCCATAGCCGAATGTCTGGACAGGAATACCCATTTTTTCCAGCTGCCGGATCTTTTTTTTCCGGTCCCCATGGGCCGCCCCCACAAACACCACCGGGTACCGGCATTGTGCCGCCGGCAAAGGTGCATGCAAAGTAGCGGCATCTGCTGCCCACTGGGACAGAATTACATGAAAAATGCCGTCCCGGTGGTAACAGGACAGGATATGCGGATAGGTCGTCACCACCTGGTCGAACCCATGACCGATATGCCGGCTGACCTCCCGGTATTTCCAGGAATCATCCGTGCACCAGAGAATGGTTTTCACCGGTGTCCGTTTTTTGATGACCGTCAGGGTCTCCAGCCAGATCTCATACAGCAGCGGCACACAGAACAGTACATCCGGACAATGGGTTTCCACGCAATCTAAGAGGGCCTGGTTCAGTTCAGCAAAACTGCGGTATGCCCGCCGGTCCCAGGAATCAAAATGGATCACCTCATGGCCCAGCATTTCAAACCCGGGAAGGAAGTTCCTGAATTCATACCCTTCACCCCGCAACGGATCTCCATAATCATATCTGCCGAACACACACAGGATCTTCATGAATCTTTCCCGGCAAATTGAACATATACATCACCGAAAAACGATTCGTGCCGATAGCTGTCAAGCAGCGCAATCATATCATGGGCATCCACCCACCCTCCCAAGACCATTGCCATGGATTCATTCTTGGACCAGTTGCACTGCACCGGCCCCAGCCCGGACAAATGGTTGATGCAATTGATGGTTGAATCCACATATTCCGGGGTAAACTCCAGTGACAGCAGATTGACCGGCCGGGTCAACCCCTTGACAACCTCATGCTCATACCCTTCCACATCGATTTTGATAAAATCAGGCACCCCATGGATCTCAATCAGATGGTCAAGGGTGGTGAGAGTTACTTCCTGTTTTCCTTCCCAGGAAGACTCTGAAAACCGGCCGGTTTTTCTGACCTGGGCCACCCAGGTTTTTGACAGTGAGGAAAGGGTATGTTCTGATGCGATCATCATTTCCTGAACCCCCTGTGCCGCACCCACCGCTTTATGGACCAGTGTCACCCGTGGATTCCTGCCATAGTGTCTTTCAAGCACCTTCATACAGGTATTCTGAGGTTCCACCGCAACCACGGCAGCCCCCAGTTTCAAAAACACCTTGGCTCTGTTCCCGATATTGGCACCGATATCAAAACACAACATCCCGGGTTTGATAAAATCTGAATAAAACAACCAGTTTTTCTGATCCTCGCGGGTCCAGCTTCTTATTTTCTTTTCCTGGGACAGTATCTGATAAGATTTATAAATTATTGTTTTTCTGATCCAATGTTTAAAATGATTCATCTAATGACACCATTTTCCATGTGATTGTACATGTGATACATTTTTTTAAAGGAAAAAAGGCCTAGCCCATAAGTTAATTGATCAGTATCCGATAGATGTCCGGTTTCAATCAGCTTGCCTTGATCATCCACCCATGCAAAATCAAACAACGTCATAGCAGACATTTTTTCAACAATATCCATTGCATTGAACACATAGCACCCATTGAAAAAGACACCCGATTTTCCGATGGGCACGGTAAGATAAAGATTTCCACCTGGCGCTATAACTCGTTCAAGTTCAGACAACGCATTCCAGCATCCGTTCACATCAACTTTGTCACCATACCTGCCCAGTCCGATATGCTCCACCACATGAAGGCATGACACGGAAAACAAACTATTATCAGCAAACGGTAGACATAAAACATCGCCAGAAACTTTTTTCAAGACCGGCAGGGATAACTTCGGCGGCCTGTATTCCACCTGGATAACCTCAGTCATCGCGCACAACTGGGCCACAAACGCTACATTGGAAGAAATATCGATATGTGGATCGTGATGGGATTTGTTTTTCACAATTTGAGAGACTGCCCAGTAGGCCTGGCAGATATAATGTGGATCAAATCCACTATGTTTAGTCTTTTCAAATAATATAGGCATGATCCTCAAAGGGTACGTATGTTTATATTGACTTGAAAACCGATAAAAATCTCTGGCATACCAATATAGCTCCCTGAAAATAAAAGGCAGCTTACGAGGATCTGCCATCTCTTTAATGTTTTTTAGTATGGCCGAAAAAAACAATTTCATATTGTACTGGTCACTTTTTTTGCAGTAACATGATAACCTGAACAAAGTGTGTTGATAGCAGTCACATCCGGGTAGCGCTGTTTCATATAATGATAAACAAATCCGGGGAACAGGCAGAACCAGGCAAATCCTCCCCCAGTTCGCATGGATCGGAATGTTTCGACCATCAGCCATTCATGATAACTGCCAACAGGTTTTATCTGGATATTTTCAAACCCGTATTGTCTGAGCAGCAAATTCAGATATCGGTCACTAAATCCGCTGAAATAAAAAAAAGGATCCATATGCCGCAGACAATTGGACGGTACTGTCAAAACCAAGCTGCCACCTGGGGCAAGCAATCTTGAAAATTCTTTGATGGTCTTTTCAGGATATGGAATATGTTCAAATACCTCTGAACACAATATGATATCAAAAAAACCGTCTGATTCAGCAATTTTCCAAATGTTGCCGGTATAATCCAGAGGACCGTATTCATAGTCAGTTTTAAACCCGGCCAGAGAAGGTTTTCTATCTATTGAAAATTCACCCAGATCCTGGGCATAGTAAGTCAAATGGCAGCAATAAGGCCGATACTGTTGATTGCCACACCCGGCATCCAGAATTTTCTTGCCCGAAGAAAATGTTGACAATGTGTATTTTATCCACTCTTGCCGCTTGTATTCATTGTTTACAATACGTCTCAATCGATTCAGCAAATTTCTTAGCATTTGATTATACTTATTTTCGGATTAATGAAAATGAAACAATAAAGGACCACAGGGCGTATACGCCTCCAGTTGCACCAATGGCCCAGACCACCCCGGGCACACCATACTTCGAAGACAACAAAAAAGACAACATGGTCACCAGAATACCACTGGTGATAATGGGTTTAATGTATAACCCCGGCTTATTGGCCAGCAGTCCAAATCCGGCAAACATTTGACCCAGATAATACAGGGCCCAAGCTCCTGTCAACCAAGGCAGATAGGTTGAATACATCGTAAACTGATCATTGCTGATCAACAGCACCATCTGTTCATGAAAAAAACCATACAGCAAGATCAATGATACCGCACCAATGAAATAGAACCCGGTCATTACCGATATGATTCTGGCAGCTGACCTGAAATCGCTTCCGGAGATAAGGCCCCCGGCTTTCTGATACGCAATGGGAATAAAAAAAGTACTCAAAAAACCCGACCCGGCAACAAGCGGATATATTGCCAGTTGGGATATGACAAAAAAAGCGCCCACTACTTCTGTACCATGAAATGATTGAATCGCCCACCGGTCGCAGGATTGATGCATCCACCCGAAAATCCCCCAGATATAAAACGGCCAGATAAATGCAGACAATTCTTTTTTCAACTGCTGGTTACAGGTGGTTTTATTTTTCAGACAATTTTGAGCCTCATTGCCTACCAACCTCTTAAATTGGTTCTCACAAACAATTACCACTACACACAAACTGATCACATAACCCGCCAAAATCAGAACTGCGTCGGCAACAAAGAGATATACCATCAGCACACCGGCCAACGGCTTAGCAAACGCGGCACAGGTATTTATCAAAGCTACCCGCTTTCTTTCTCTTGCCGCCATGAAAATCGAAAGCCGAACACCTGCCCAGCCAGACAAAATACCCGTAGCAATAGATATGAAAATCAACATGCTCCAACCCCAATCCTTGAAGAAAAAAATGACAGCGGCAGAGCCTGCCCCCACCCAAAATATCGACAAGGAAAGTTTACGAATAATTTTTCCAGACAAAATTGAAAAAACAGCTCGTTCTCTCCTTTCACCGGTGATGGACCAAAACCTCATCACCCCTTGTCCCACAGGGCCAAACACATTAGTGCCGATCAAAAGAACAAGGGTGTTGGCCAAAGCAAACCGGCCAAATTCTGCAGGGGTGACCAACTGGGTCAATAGTTTTATCCCTATCATCCCACCTAATAACACTCCACCCTGCCCCAGCAGAATCCAAAGAATCTCTGATCTAAACTTCATATTGGTATCGAAAAGACAAGGAGTGTCACCACACTCTCACTATCTGCTCATTCTGCTTGTTTTTTTCAATCAATTTTTTATATATCCTCTTTGTATCCGCAACAGATGACAAAGTCATGAATGCTTTGGGTTGAATTGATCTCAATTGAGTTGTTCCTGCCCGAAAAAAACAGAACAAATATCGTATTCTGGCCTAAATCCGGTATTCAGCATCAATGTATTATCACAAACCATATCTTTTGCAAGCTTGTCATAAAACGAATTGATCCGGTCCACATGCCGACGTAGCATCTGTCCGGCCAGTTTGGCGGCCAGGGACAGGGCGGGCAGGGACACTCGAAGAACCGGTCTTTGGGGCTGAAAACAAGAAGATTGAAACACTTGAATCATTTCGTTAAACGAATAGGGCCGGGCATCACACACATTGATGATATCCCAGTGCCGGTGAGCCGGTGCGTGCGTGAGCCGGTGTGCCAGAAAATCGACCAGATTTTCCCGGGCCAGGGCGGACATTTTCTGGTTCCCTGAACCGAATCGCAGATAACACAGCTTTGCCGGTCCAAACACCCGCTTGTCCAGATTCAGGGTCCAGTCACGATCATACACAGGGGCCAGACGAAGGATATCCAGCCGGTTCAGACATCGAGTGTCATACAACTGAATCAGGTGATTTTCAGCGTGGTACTTGCTTTGGGCATAACTTCCGGCCGGATAACAGGGGCTGGTTTCGTGCATCCATTCTGTATCAAACCGTTCGCCATACACAGAAATGGAAGAAAGGTGAATAAACTGCACATCCGGATGGATGGCCCCCGCATGATACGCCAGGTTTTTTGCGGCAAGGCTGTTGATCTGATCACTGATTTTTGAACATCGGCTTGAAAAAATACCCAGATGGGCCAGTCCGGCGCAGTGAACCACGACATCGGGTACATACGTTTCGCATACCTGTCTGACTGCGTTCTCATCGGTGATATCCATCTGGACAAAAGTCTCTTGCGGATATTGCCCCGGTCGGCGATGCCGGGCCAGCGTAACCAAACGGTAGTCAGATCTGAAGCGGCGACAGACGGCGCGGCCGATAAATCCGGTGGCACCGGTGACAAGCAGGGTTTTCTTCATAGGTCATCAGCGCCGGATCCCTGAAAATGGTGCAGATATTCCAGCCATTGGTTGCTAAAAGACACCACCGCCTGTTTCTGGGGGGGTGTCAATCTGAGTCCGGCAGGCGGAAGGTGATTCGGGAATGGAATCGGTGTCGTAAAAACCATATTGATGCGACTGTCCTTTCCCACATGATAATACGCCCCGGCCCCGGCCATCCAGTCACCATTGAAATCTCCGGCAAACACGGCCCAGTTCAGCTGTTTTTTTCCGACCAGTTTTTTTTTGCCACGGTCAAACACAAAAAACGGCTCACTTACCGGATAATCAATGGGGTCAAACTGACGGGAAAGGGTCTGCTGGACCACAAGGTTCAACACCACCGGTCCGTCTTCCACCAGCACCAGATGCTGCTGTCTGACATCCTGGAAACCGCTGATCTGGTTGCTGACCACCCGAAACCCATCAGGCAACCGGATTATCTCACCAAACACATAAAGCAGATGCCCGTCAATACCTGCCAGAGCGACAGCTGGTTCCGGTGATTTTGTCTCTCCTGCCGGCAGCCGATCTTTTTCCGGCAGGGTCTCTTTTTCGGACGGGATCCGGGTCCAGCCCCTGGAAAACAGGCAGTTGGTATAAGTGGTAGCATACACATCGGGATCTGCTTTTTCACCGGTAATGGTGGCCTGACGGCCCAATTCTTCGGCAATAATCCGGCATTCCCGGTCATCCAGGTCAAAATCCACCTGGTTGTGATCCGGTTTATACCACATGGCAGATGACCCGCATCCAAATACCATCATCAGGGTGAAGATCATCAGTATCCGGAAATAAAGAGTTCCGTGTCTGCCAAAAACCATTCTATACATATCAATAGATTTTCATGTCATTAAGGGTTCGTCGGATATGATCCGTGCCGGCCCAGGGATTCATGGGATACAGACTTCCGGGCTGGCGGACCAGTGCGCCGGGATCCAGGGTAAAACTGGTGATGGTATACCGGAAGTGTCCGGGCTGATCCGTGTTCCGGAAAATGGAGAACGGCACGCGGATAAATACCCCGGCCTGGTCAGATCCCCGATTTTTAGGAGATTTGAACATATCGGTATTGGTGCGGGTATACCAGCCGCCAATCGTGAAATAATTGAATGACCGGCTCAGGTTTACCTGAAATCCTTCATCCCCTGCAAGGAACCGTCCGATTTTCAATCCGCCCTCGATCCCCAAAGACGGGATGATCTGGGCATATAAGTTGACGAATGCCGGGGTATACCACTTGTCGATATCGTCTCTGAGTCTGAAATTGTCGTCTGGATCTCTTTTTCGGACCCACTCGGCTTCCAGCCCGACTCCCCACAGGCCGTCATTGAAAAACCGGAATATTTCGGTGCCGAACCCGACATAGGTAGATTCAAAAATTCCGGCGGCGGCCCGGGCCTGGACGGACAAAGGCAGGTTGATCTTCTGCTCTAAGGCCAGCATGGACACCCGAAAATCCGAGGCAGCCTCGTACTCCAGCAAATCAGTTCTGACCGCGTTTTCTTTTTCAAGGGCGGCATAATCCACCTCATCATACTCATTGAACAACACCCACTGCACCTCTCCGGAAAGCCGTGCACCATACCAGGGACGGTATCCGGCCCGGGCCTGGATAAACCCCTTGTGTTTGAAAAATCCGGTTTTGTTGTTCATAAAGGTCTGAATTTTGGGATCGATGCTGAAAGAAAATCGGCTGTCAGTCAAAGAAACCGGTTTCACAGGCTCAGACTCGGGCAGTTCTGCATTCTGCTGAAAGATTTTCCAGTTTTCATCCGAATACTGATGCAATTCGGAAAATGTCAGCAGACCTTCTTTATCCAGGGTGCTGTCCATAAACGAATTAAACGCACCCCGAGACATTTTCAGGCTTTGCATCACAGTGATGCCTTTTTTAATGTTCAGATAAAAGACCTGAATCCGCGGGGGGAGTACTTGATCGCAAATCGTGCCCACATGTCCGAAAGACCTTGCCCCGGAAAGGTGCAGGTTGTTTTCATATGCCACCCACACCGCATCATCGGAACAGGCCACAGACACATTTTTGAATCCCTGATCCCTGATCTGCCGGGCAACGATCTCAGCCAGGCCCTCATTGTCCTGTTCATATGCCTCCCACCTGATTTTCTCTGTGGGTTCATAGGGGGGTGTTTTTTTCCAGGCCAGAAGTCCTTCCGGTTTTAAAGGAAAAGCAAAATCAATGCTGCCGGCAAAAGCATCGCCCCGCATCCAGGCCCCGGTGGCATGAATATGGTCGGTGAGTTTGTATTTAAATCCCAGATTCACTGGAATTTCTGACCGGTCTTGTTTAAGATTTTTTCCCTGGCTGTCCCGGTATCCATACATATTGCCCCAGTCCAGGCTGGAATATTCCGCTGCCAGGGTCAGATCCGGAGTCACATGCCATTCCACCCCGCCAAAAGGGCGGGTGGCTCTGAAAGGGTCAGACGTGAGAAAGGATTCCGCAGAATTTCCAGTCCGGGTATACTCACCGGCAAGAATTCCCTGACCAACCCCAAATGTGACATCCACGGTACCGAACATTTTGGATGCCGTGATATACCGGGATGAAAAAAAACCATTTCCTGTAGCATCATAAAAGCCGACAGACACTTGGGGAAAAAAATCATTTTCCTTGATCAGCACTGCCCGCATGCCCGCGCTCCTATCCTTGGTATCCCCATACCCATACCCGGGAAATGCGGTAATGGTACCGGTCCGGGTGTACTGGCCATGGACCTCTAAGCGGTCAAACACCCCCAGCGCCCCTCCATAATAGGCCCAGGGGTCGGCATAACCCAATTTCATGCGCATCTGCCAGTCCGGCAACACCCGGGCCGTGGGCATCTGAAAAATACCGGTATAGGATTGAAGCGATTCAAGGGCCTGGGCATTGGATTCCCAGGCATTGGCAACAAAGGGAAACCCGGTTCCCAGCAGAATCAGAACACCAAACAACATGTGATTACAAAGCCGCATTGATTTCACGGATTCACCAAAAAAAAATTCACAAGGGCCTTGCCATACTGAAAAGGCCCTCGTGAATTTTTCTGACCGGTTATCAAACAAAAATTGGAATTAATGGCCGGTATGGCCGGTATGGCCGGTATGGCCCCCAGCAGGTGTGTCATCATCATCCGTTACCGCATTGGCAACCACGGCTGCCGCTACGACACCGGCTGCCACAAGGCCGGCAGTCGCTGCCACACCCAGGCCTGCAATTCCTGCACCACCGGCGACCGCAGCACCA
Source organism: Desulfotignum sp. (assembly GCA_021737695.1). Taxonomy (GTDB): domain Bacteria; phylum Desulfobacterota; class Desulfobacteria; order Desulfobacterales; family Desulfobacteraceae; genus Desulfotignum. The sequence continues at coordinate 18,205 of JAIPDL010000050.1, forward strand.
CCAGCGGCTGCGCCTGTTCCAGCGGCAGCACCTGTTCCACTACCAGCAGCGGCACCTGTACCAGATGCAGCACCACTTTCAGTTGCAGTGCCTCCAACAGCCGCCCCCCCTGCTGATGTGTCCGCCATCACAGTAGGGATACTGGTGCTCAACATAAACAAAAGACCCAGTGCTAAAATGAAACCTTTTTTCAAGACTACCTCCTTTAATATGGATTAATACGAGTTTAGAGTTCAAGTAAAATTCTAATTAGGTTATATTTGATCTGTTTTTCATTGTAAAGGGATTTACATAATAAATTTGAAAAATTTCTGTTTTTTCTCCAAACTAAGTGATTTCCCCCTAGTTTTCAAAGATTAATTTCCCTGTTTTTCGCTATTTTCCCCCTACTTCCATCTGGCTCAGATACAGATCCACCATGATCTTTCTGGCATACAGGTATTTGATACGTTCCATGACATCTTCATCAGACAAGGATGCAAGCACCGGATATTTACCTTTCAACATCTGGATCCGGGCATTCAGTGAGTTTCCGGACTGGGTTCGGCTGTCTTTGATATTGAGCGCATCCATCAGGGCCTCATCCACTGCCTCCCAGTTCTGTCTATCTTCCCGGATCTCTTTCCAGCTGTACCCATCATACTGCCAGGAGTTTCCCGTCCACTTATCCTGTTTCACCATACCGGTGTCAGACTTGACCACCACATACCTGGGAGCGAAAAATTGAAAAAATATCGCGCACACCACAATCCCCATTACAAGGCCTGCACCAAAATGAACTTTGGTCTGAATCATCTGTCACTCCTTTTTGCTGTCAACGGACACATCACTTATCATCGGGCTTATATTCAGGTACAATCTGTTTGAGTAATTGTCTGATTTTTTTCTCATCCTGTGCCTTTGCCGCATCGATGATCCGGTCAATATCTGAATTCAGCCGATCCTGTTCGCAAATCTGCCCGGTCAGCACCATAATCTTGTTGTGGTCTGTGGGCACAATATCCTCGCCTTCGGTAATCAGTTCCTCATACAGTTTTTCACCCGGCCGAAGCCCTATGAATTCGATCTTTATGTCCTTGTCCGGCTCAAACCCGGACAGCCGGATCAGGTCTCTGGCCATATCCAGGATTTTCACGGACGTGCCCATTTCCAGAATAAATATTTCCCCGCCATGGCCCATGGCTCCGGCCTGTAGAATCAGCTGGCTGGCCTCGGGAATGGTCATGAAATACCGGGTCACTTCCGGATGGGTGATGGTCACGGGCCCCCCCTGCTCGATCTGGCGTTTGAACAGCGGCACCACGGATCCTACCGATCCCACCACATTGCCGAACCGCACTGTGATGAACCGTGTGGTTTCCTGATCATCACAGTTCTGTCCCTGGACCAGCAACTCGGCGATGCGTTTGGTGGTTCCCATGATATTGGTAGGCCGCACCGCCTTGTCCGTGGATACCATGACAAACCGTTCCACGTCAAACGCTTTGGCGGTTCTGACCACATTCCGGGTACCGGACACATTGTTCAATATGGCTTCCCAAGGCTGACTCTCCAGCATGGGAACATGCTTGTAAGCTGCCGCATGAAACACGATCTGGGGCCGGTGCTGTGAAAACATGTTGTTCAGGCGGCTCGTGTTCCGGATATCCCCGAGCACCGGCACCACTTCGATATAGGGGAAACTGCGCCGCAATTCCAGGTCGATATCATACAACGGGCTTTCCGCCTGATCAAATAAAATGATGGATTTCGGCTTGAACCGGCAGATCTGGCGGCACAGTTCAGACCCGATAGACCCCCCGGCCCCGGTCACCAGAACCCGGTTCTGCTCGATATAATCCCCGATCCGCCCCTCCTCCAGATGCACCACCTCGCGGCCCAGCAGGTCCCTGTAAGCCACATCCCGGATCGCCTTGACAGTGACTTTTCCGTCAATCAGTTCCCCCATACCCGGCAGGGTTTTAAACACGAGGCTGCTTTTTTTACACTGGTCCACAATCGCCCGCATCTGGGCGGAAGTGGCAGACGGCACAGCGATCAGGATTTCCTGTACATCGTTTCTTTCAACGACCGTCAAAAGGTCTTTCATCCGGCCCATCACCGGCACCCCGTGAATCATTCTCCGCTGTTTGCCGTAATCATCATCCAGAAACCCTACCACATGGTAGTTGAGTCGCATATTGTCCCGGATCTCCCGGAAAATTTTTTCACCGCTGTCACCCGCTCCGATGATCAACAAATTCACACCGGCATGTTTTGAATTTTTTCTGCCCATCAACCGATCAGCCAGGCTGCCGGCACTTTTTTCTCCGGACATGAATTCAAAATAAAGCCGCAGGCAGATGCGTGAGCCGGCAATGAACAGAACGGTCAACACCCCGTCAATAACAAAAATCGACCGGGCCAGTCCCAGAAAGCGGTGACTGAAAATAATCAGAAACACAAGCAGCAGAAAGCTGGTCAGCGAAGCCTTGATAATATTGTAAAGATCGATGAGACTGGTGTACCGCCACATCCCCTGATACACATGAAAAAAATAAAACACGATGATCTTGACCAGAACGATCACCGGCAAAAACCGGACAATCATTCCCAGGCTGTCGTCAGGCACCACAAAATTGAATCGCAGAAGAAATGCCCCATACCAGGCGGCACAGATCCACAGGGCATCCATCAGCACCATGGCCATCAGATTGACATATGATTTGATTCGTTTTTTCATAGATTCGCTCTCATTTGGATAAGAATGTTCAGGTCGATGCCGCAATGCGGGTGATCACACCGGCAAACAGGGCGTAAAAAATCAGAAGCGGCACAAACACCAGCAGTCTGTGGACATCCGGAATGTGGACCATCCAGAAGGCTCCGAACCCCTGGATGATCCCTAATATTCCATACACCAGGGTCACCCGGGTGTGGGACCAGCCCATGCGGTTCAACAATTGGTACAGATGGCTTCGGTGGGCCTGGAAAACATTTTCACCTTTTACCAGACGTCTGAAAAAAGTAAATGCCGTGTCAAAAATAAAATGGAACAGCAGCAGAGGCACCACCAGCAGCGAGGTGTGGGCACTGTCGTACAATGATGCAATAATAGCCAGGGCCGCAAAGGTAAACCCCAGAAATGTGGCCCCCACATCTCCCATAAACAGTCGGCCCTTGGGAAAATTAAAGACCAGAAACCCGGCTGTGCCGGCAGCCAGACAATAGCAGACAATATAAGTGAAATTGCTTCCCTGGGAAAAAGCGATCCACCCCAGAAACATGGACGCGATCATTGCATTTACGCCGGCCATGCCATTGAGTCCGTCCATGAAATTATAGGCATTGGTAAGCCCCATGATCCAGAAAAAAGAGAAAAAATATCCGGCAACGGGCATATCAGATAGATGAACCCAGGGCAGATCGATATGGTTGATGGTAATGCCGAAAGCCATGATCACCAAAGCTGCCAGGGCCTGGGTGAACAGCCGGACCCAGAAAGGCTTGTCCATGAAATCATCATAAAAAGAAACCACGGCAACCAAAAGGCTGGAAAACGTGAATCCCCAGAAAAACCGGGCCTGAATCATGGCCGTATCCGACACCATAAAAAAAACACCCATGCCCAGAAAAAAAGTGACCACAATGGCCAACCCTCCGGTTGTCGGGGTCGGTCGGGTGTGGGAGGACCGATGATTCGGCGTATCAAGTATCCGGGAATGCCGGAGTATGAACCAGGAAATGACTGTGGACACCATAAACAAACAGGTGCCAAACATCAGGTGCGTGAGAAATTTTGATATCAGCATTTCGTTGATTTATTGTTTGATTCTGCACACGATCATCATGTGGTAACGATCTTGTGCAGGCTGTTGACCGCGTTTCAAAACAACTCGGCACAAGCCGTTCGGCCGTCTGTTTTTTCTTTCATGATCCGGACCATCTGTTCATAGGAATGGCGATGGATGATATGGTTGAACTGAGCCCTTAAATTCCCCACCAGACTGACCCCGAAGACGGCCACATCATACACCATCCACTGCCCGCCCCCGGTCAGATGCATCCGCACAGTGATCGGGATTCGAAACATGCCATGATGAACCCTGACATGCACCTGGGCTCGGTTGGTTTGAACCTGTTCCCTGATAAACACCACCTGTTCCCCGTCATACCTGGATGCCTTGGACAGGTAGGCGCTTTCCAGAAATCGGCCGAACAGCGCAATGAATTCTGTTTTTTCCTTATCTGACCGGTTTTCCCAGTGACCCGCCAAACTCAACCGGGCTGTTTGTGCCAGACTGAAACGCTCATAAACAGCCTCACACAAAAGGTGCATCTGTTTGCGGGCATCATTGCGCGACTCATCAGTCAATCGAATAAGAATACCGGTCACTTTTTCAGCCGTCTCCTGCAGCTGCTGCCAGGGAGAATGGGCTGGTTGTGCCAATGCCGGATCCCCAGCAGTGCTGCACAGAAGAAAGACCAGAATCAGGCACTCAAACCGCTTCATCTGAATTATTTCACCAACAAACGACAAAAATACAATCCCCCGTATTCTCTCAACATTTCCTCCCTTCCAAATATTACCTACAACACTTAAAACTTAAAGCCCAATCGCAAAAGCAACCCCTGCTGTCGTAGCAATTTAAAATGCAATATTAGCAATTATGCAGCACAGCAATATCTTTAACCAGTCTCATATAAGGCACCCGATCCAGATTTTCCGGCATAACAGATCAGCAGCGGGATTACAATGGGCAGCCTGCATCGGTTAAAAGACTGTGGGCATTTTCCTTATTGCTGTAGGCCTCCCTGAACACCTTGTCATGGGGATTGACCACCTTGCTGTTATTTTTCTCGTCTGTCATGATGGAATTTTACCCTTCGGGGGGAATTCAGTCAAGGGTTACCGGGGGCAGACCCCACTAAAATCAGTTGCCTCAAATTCCGCCAGCACGGGATAGTGATCCCCGGCGCTGTGCCTGCCGATCCGGGACGACATGCATGTCAGGCCTGGCCCATGGAACAGGTAGTCGATCCGGGGGGATACGGGGAACGACAGCCGCCGGTATGTGCCGGTCAGGTAGTGCAAAGACGGCCACAAGGAATCTTTGAACCGCTCCCCCATGGCCCGCACGGCCCGGGAAAACGGAATGGTGTTGAAGTCACCGCCCACAATGACCCTTGGATTTCCCCGGCGGTCCAACCAGTCTGTCAGCTCCCGGACCGCCCGGCTCCTGCTGGATTCTTCCACCAACTCGGTTTTAACGAAATCTATGGCCGCATCCAGGCTCACCTTCACCTGCCCATCTGTCAATACCCTGCTGTGATTTTCCAGATCCCAGAAAACACTGTCCATGTGGCAGCTGACCACCGTCACCACCTGTCTTTCCACCCGGATATCGGCGGCAATGGCCCCATAACCCAGCGGACTGTCCTCAAAATACAGGGTATCTGGATTCTCCAGGGGATAGACCGATAAAATAGCCACCCCATTGCGCTGCCCTGTGTAAAACGAAAACACAAAATGATCCCGGCCCAGGGCTCGGGCCAGTGCCCCCGCCTGCTTTTCCCCATAGATCTCCTGGAGCAACAGCACATCCGGCACAGACACCGCCTCGATGGCCGCCACAATCGCCTCTGTCGACGGCCGCGGATGACCACTCAAATCCCCGGTATTGAATGTCATCACCGACACCATGTTCCGCTCCCCGGTTCCTTTTCTCATCCGCCCATCCTCCACACAACCAACCATCACCAAAAGCCCAACACCCAGAACCCATAATCTAAAACCCAATCCCAATTTTGAATGGCCGTGGTATTGAAACAATTTTCCCAGCCCCCCCCCTTTGCAGTTTTTTCCGGCCCGGAATATGGATTCTTTTCCTATGTGGCAATGGTTATCCAGAAAACAAAGCTTAGAAGCCCTTTTTTAGCATCCAAAAGGGTGTACCATTCTGATTCTTGGTATCAACCATCTGATTAGTTTTTCAAAGCGTTTCCATGTAAAGTTTTGCCTTTTTTGACTTCTGCGTCTCAGCGTATAAAGCCATCTTCCATCTTCTACATAACCTACTTTGAGCCATTTTCCAATCAGCCATTCTTTTTCAAGCTGCAAAAGCTCTTTATCAGCAGATCCGGGGTAATATGATGAAGGAGGTTGTTGGACCTGACTTCCTTGTCCTGTTGAGATTTTCTGCGTACACCCTGAAGCCCGATCGACACAGCTCCCCGCCCCTGAGTGCGGACTGCGGCAGGAACCACGGTGTTTTCCTTGGTCAACGCCCTTTCCTCCACCTGCTCCTCAGATGTTTTACCCTCTTTTTTCGCCGGTTTCTCAGGTACTATGTTGTTGTCCGACTTCCGTGAACCGTTCATGTCAGCATTACAGAATTTCACCTTCACCGACCGTTCCTCCTTATTTTATAAGGGTTTAAAATTGGAAAATTCACGGACCTCCCGATTCCCGTGTAAAGAATGTCCACACATGCCAAGTTCTTCGACTCCGCCGGGTCGCTCTATAGCTCGCATAGCGCTACAGCCCGGATTGCCTTCCCAGCCTGACCACGTGGTCGGCACCCGGAAGTTGGTGATTTCGGAGCTCAATAGCCCGCCTGTGCTTCCCTCTGTCAACGCTTCGGCCACAGCATTACTGGAGTTGCCGCATGACTCGAGGCTGGTGTGATTTGCTAAACCTTCACCATAAGACTCTTTCATTCTCTATCCTTTACCGGTTTTAATCGGCGCTTTCGGTCAGACCCCCTCTATGCAGGATCAGCACACTCCCGTTTATAGTTTTCCCCCAATAACGACAATAACGCAGCCCCCCATTCAACAACAACGCTCCGACCCGAATAGCTCTTGATGAGATAGCAAAAATGCTATATATTTGTCTTTCTTGGATAATTGAATTTTTGGATCAGACAGTAGAAGCGGAATTTGAAAGTTTACCTGCTGAAGTGAGGGCAAAAACAATTCATATTTCAAATTTGATCAGGGAGTTCGGGCTTCCCAATATCGGGTTGCCGTATATCAAACATGTCCAGGATAAAATCTGGGAACAACGCAATCATCCTTGGCACGACTTGAATCCGGAAGTTCTCTGCCGAGTCTGCGAAGCCTGAAAAGATACGCTTATGCAACAGGAAGTAAGATAAAAATCTCTCTATATTCCTGAAACCATTTACCCTGCTACTGTATAAGGCCCATTTTGCCATCAAAATGGGCCTTATAAGGACTTATTCGCAGTCTATTTAGACACTTTTACTTTACATATCAGTCAGTTAAAACGACCCGACCCCCTTTATGGTACGGATGATGCGGTCCAGATCTTCGGAAGTCATAGCCGTACCGGAAGGGATGCACAAACCCCGGTTGAACAAATCCTCACTGACTTTGCCGCCCACTGTCCGGCAGGGATGGGTGGTCTGGAACACGGGCTGCATGTGCATGGGTTTCCACACGGGGCGGGACTCGATGTTTTCCGCTTCCAGGGCCAGGCGCACGGCTTCTGTGTCTGCGCCGAACTGTTCCGGGGTGATGAGGATCACGGTGAGCCACCGGTTGGATCTGCCATAGTCTGCCTCGGGCATGAATTCAATGCCCGGTAAATCCTCGAGGGCCCCTCGATAATATTCAAAAATCTCCCGCCGCCGCTGCACCCGGCCGTCCAGCACTGCCAGCTGCCCCCTTCCGATCCCGGCCAGCACATTGCTCATGCGGTAGTTGTACCCGATCTCCGTATGCTCATAATGGGGGGCCGGGTTCCTTGCCTGCTGGGAAAGAAACCTGGCCCTATCAATCAATGCCTTGTCATCCGATGCCAGCATGCCCCCGCCCGAGGTGGTCATGATCTTGTTGCCGTTGAATGAAAAAACGGCAGCCCCGGCCCCTTTGCCGGCATGCACCCCTGGCCTGTGCCCGTAGCTGGCCCCCATGGCTTCGGCCGCATCCACCACCACGGGCACGCCAAACCTGTCGCACACCGCAAAAATCCGGTCATAATCCGCACACTGCCCATACAGGTCCGTGAGCACCACCGCCTTTGCCAACCGGCCCCGATCCTCTGCCAACTCCAGCTCCCGAGCCAGCAGATCCGGGTCCATGTTCCAGGAGGTGCGGTCACAATCCACAAGCACCACGAACGCCCCCAGAAAGATCACCGGGCTGATGCTGCCCACAAAAGTCAGGGTGGACCCGATCACCTCATCCCCCGGCCCAACCCCTAACTCCTTCAACGCCAGGTGCATGGCCGCCGTCCCGCTGGACAGGGCCACGCAGTAACGGATGCCGGTGTATTCGGAAAACTCTTTTTCAAATGCATCCACCTGGGGACCCACCGGTGCAATATAGTTGCTGTCAAAAGCATCCCTGACAAACTGCTGTTCAAGCTCGCCCATATGCGGCGGAGATAAGAATATGCGTTCTTTCATATAATAACTGTTTCCGTTTTTAAGATTGTCACAATCCAATTACGAGTTAATACAAAAACCCATTCACCTCACACAGCCCTGCTTCCGTTTTTCCAGGATCATGATTGCAAACGGAATAAATAATTTTGCAAAACCCAGAAAAAATTTGCATTTCTATCCCATTTGGGATATATAATTTTCAGTTTCGTCAATTGGCTTACAGGAGGCAAATCCATGAAAACCCAAACAACCATAAGAATTGACCGTGATAATTATGTTCAGGCCAAGGAAATATTAAAATACCTGGGGTTATCATACTCGCAAGCAATCAATATTTTTAACAGCATGGTCGTTTCAAAAAGAGGGATTCCTTTTGAAATAAAAATCCCTAATGAGGTAACACTTCAGGCAATGAAAGAGGCAGATGAGCTGCATGGCGAATTTGTCACCCGGGATGAATTCAAAAAACAGCCTGTGTCATGAAATTGTTCAGAACCAAAACATTCAAAAAAGACTATCAGAAGCTCAAAATCTCCGACCGGCAATATGAAAAATATATCAAATGCGTATTCTTGTTGTTAGATGATCAGCCACTCCCTCCAGAGGCAAGGGATCATAGCCTGATAGGCAATTATTCAGGTTTCAGAGAATTCCACGTTGGTGGTGACACCCTGGTCATATATTGTATAAAAGACAATATTTTAAGGTTAACAAGAATCGGTACGCATGCACAGCTATACAAGTGAATTATGCCCTTGGTTCACGGGGTCAGACCCCCCTGATATTGACATCCCTGAGCTATTCACTTGTCATATTTTATTCAACCCAGTTTTCCAGACGCAGGTCAGCAATTCTTTCAAATTCTCTGGTATTGTTGGTCACCAATGTCATGTCCATCGACCTGGCTAAACCTGCAATAAGCTGATCATAAGGACCGATCAGCATTCCGTTTCTTTCAAGTTGTGCGCGAATGTTTGCGGCTTCTATGGCTGAGGATCGATCCAGATCAATCAGGTCAAGCAGATAGCGCATTAAAAAGACTCCCTCTCCTGCATGGCAGGCTGATTCCGTCCGTCTTTCATGAAATCTTCTGGGAATTCATTGAGAGATTCGAACAACGAATCCCATGTCGTTTCAATGGGCTCCAGTATCACCTGCTTGCCTTTTTTAAATATTCTCACCTCATTACCAAGAATTCTGAACGCTTTAGGCAGTCTTACTGCTTGAGAACTGCCATTTTGAAATAATTTTGCGGTTTCCATAATATCTCCTCTCCATAAAGTATAGATTTTTAGTATATATTTCGTATCTATTCAGCTCGAAAATCACAACCTTACTTGAAGGTATAAAAAACTTTCCTTGTTTTGACAACCGATGATTTACTCATTCATAGAATCTGGCAGCCTGCCTTCGAATAAAAGACGTAAGGCTTCGGTTGCTCTCATTCCATGTTTTTTGCATGTAGACAGGTAGCTGCGGACCCTGCAGAAAATTGCAGCTCCTTCCACCGAACGAAAGCACCCTGATATTTT
>JAIPDL010000051.1 GCA_021737695.1 Desulfotignum sp.
AACTGCAACGTGGAGGGGTCCAGGTATTTCTGGCAACCCATGATTATGTCATTCTCAAAGAACTTGACTTGAGGCGGAAAGAGAAAGACAAGATCTTTTTTCATTCGCTCCACAGAGACAGTGAATCAGGAGAGGTGGTCTGTCATTCAGCCGGAAGTTACCTGGAAATTCATCCGAATGCCATTGCTGAAGCATTTGCCGATCTGTATGACCGTGAGGTCAAAAGGAATCTGGGGGGCTGAAAAATGACAGTATTCACGGAAGGGAATCTGAAAATAACCTTTCCATCCGGCGTTGCCGCGAAAAAATTTGATCATTCCGGCCATGGACTCACCCATTGCATGAAAGCCGTGGATTTTATCGTTGAGTTGATCGACCGATACCTGTTCATAGAATTCAAGGATCCTGAGCATCCAGACAGCAGAAAAAAAGACAGAAAAAAATTCGTGGAACAGTTTCTGTCCGGCAAAATCGATGAGGACTTCAAGTACAAATACAGGGATTCCTTCCTGTATGAGTGGGCATCCGGCAAGACAGGCAAGCCCGTTTACTATTATGTGCTGGTTGCCCTCGATACCCTCACAGAGGCTGAACTGATAACCCGCACCGACGATCTCAAGCGGAAACTGCCATATGAAGGCCCTTCAACAGGGGCATGGAAAAAAAGGATCGTTGCCGGTTGTGCGGTATTTAACATCGCCACATGGAATAAAAATCTGTCATCATATCCGGTTGAGCGGGTCCGTTGATATCGATAGACAGGCAATATCATATTTAAAAACCTTTTTGAAAAATGAATTTCCTTTGATATATTCGGTTCCAGTTTTTTGGTTTGTCTGAAATGATGGGCGTTTCTGGCCATATGACCAAATTTTGTCAACTGTACCGGGCAGAATCGAAAAAGGATAAGAATCACCAGAAATGGCAGAAACAGCATGATGGAAAATACAAGAGCCGTTTACAGTCAAGGACTTAGAGACCGCTTTTTGACTGAAAATGCAGAATCGTATTCTGAAGAAGAGCTGCTGGAACTGCTTCTGACTTTTGCCGTTGAAAGTGAAGATGTCAAACCGATTGCCGAGGAACTGATCCAGGTTTATGGCAGCCTGTCCAGGGTTCTGTCCGCCCCACACGATGATCTTTCAAAAGTGAAGGAATTGGGGTCGTCTTCGGTTGCATTGCTCAAACTGGTGGGTTTTATTGCAATAAGAGACAATGGCCCCATTGTTTCAAAAAAGACACCTGCTAAATTGGCAGCAAAAGGAGCCCGTGAAAAGCCGCATCAACTATTTCCGCCTTCAACCCGATCAAAAAACAAAGCTACTTCACCTAAAAGTCCTCGGCGAAAATTTCAGGTCAGTAACGGGTATCTATTGGCATTTGATCAACTTGCCCGGATACTTCACTTTCTGTTGAAGAACAGAGAGATGAAACGGATCAACCGCAAGGCTTTGCAGGAAGATACTGGACTGGCAGACCGGCAGGTTGAAAGCCTGGTCAGCATGGGTTCGGCCATGGGGTTGATCAAGCCGGTAACCCAGGTACTGACGCCGGCAGGTCTGCTTGTTGCCGAACATGATATGTTCATTGAAAAGACCGGCTCATTGGAGTGGTGTCATTACGCGGGTGCCGGTTCTTTTCGTAATCTGGTATGGTTTGAAGTTTTCAATCACCTGCTGACACAAACACCCCCCATGACGCAAAAACAATGGGGTGAAAAGCTGAGAAGCGGTCTGGCAGGCAAATACAGTAAAGGAACTATCACAAAAAATCTGAGTGGAGAGGTGTATTTTATCATCGATGCCTACACCCAACGCAATTTCAATAAGCTGGAACTGTTGCAACGCTCTTCAGACGATTGCCTTTACCGCCGGCGCTACACCCGGTTCTCACCTCTGGTTCTCAGTGCCATGATCTATGATTTCTGCGCAGCCGCAGATACCCATCTTTTCCAGGTTGAGGAAATGGCGGTGGCTCCGGGTTCTCCTGCGGCAGTTTTCGGGCTGGATGCCGCATCGTTCCGGCAGCAGATAGAAGGGCTGCACGACCGGGGATGGCTGAGGTATGAAACCACCCACAACCTTGACCAGATTCGCCTCAAAACAGAATTTTCAGCAATCCATTTTTTGACCGCCTATTACAAAGGCGGTGAACCGCGGGATAGTATCAAATCATCACCCGGAGGCATGTTTCAATGAGCGACCCGGTCAACATGGTGCAACTGGTGAAAGACCTTCCTTCCCGTCCCCGTGGCAGGGCGTGCATTGTCCTGTCCCATGCATATGAAGGCCAGAAAGAGTGGGCCGCAAAGCTGGCACGTCAGACAAATTCCGAACACCTCGACCTGCTGGGACTATTCGCCCGCGATGCGGGTCTCGGCAGTCAGATCGGCCGGTTCATGATCACCACTTTTTTCGATTTTTTAAAAGGATACGGCAATGCCCCTGTTTTGATCGTCTCCGGCATGGAGTTTCTCAAGGCCACCTGGTCCGGCCAGGCAAACAGCACAGAAGCGTTTGCCAGCCATGTGGAATTCTGGGACCGGAAGCCCTGCCTGTTATTTGTTCTTCAATATGACAAGATCATCGCGACCCGTGAATTCAGTCGCTACCGCCAATACCCATTCGTGGTCGACCAGAAGGAGACCCTGGCACTATGAAGAATAACGGCCTGTTCAGCTCGCTGTTTATTGAAAAATTGAAGGACGTTGCTGCACTCGACAATGCCGCACAGGGCCGCATGGCTTCACTGGTTCAGACGTGGCGGTCCCGAAACACCGGGGACACCGTTACCCTGTGGGGGTCTTTCCTGAAACAGGCGTTGAGCTATCTTGAGTTTGTTCCCCCGGGGAGCTCTACAGCACCGGGCGTTTATCCGCTGTTTGAAGACTGGGGTTTCAATGACTGCATTGGTGTGCTGTACCTGGCACCACCTGAATCAGACCTGGACAACACGGCCGTGGGCAGCTTTTATCCGGCCAAACTGCTGGCCCAGCTCAGGCAGCGCCAGCGCAACTGGGGAATCCTGACCAACGGTGCCGTTTGGCGGCTGTATTCCATCAAGAGTTCCAGACCCTATGAAGACTGGGTGGAACTGGATCTGGCAACGACACTGGAAGGATCGGATGAATCAGAATACAGCCTTTTCGAGCGGTTTTTTCACAAGGATTCCTTTATTGCCGAACAGGCCGGGGTTGATGAGGCCGGACAGCAGGATCAGTCTGTGGGCGTTTACAAATGCCGGCTCGACCGGGACCGGGAACAGTCGGAACAGGAGCTGGAAGACAATATCAAGAAACCGTTTCTTGCCCAGGTGGATGAGGTGTTGCAGTACATTTGCAACGGGTTTATTTTTGACACCCGGAAAAGCGGCGAAGAATACACGGAAGAAGAGCGGCTGGAAATTTTTGAAAGCGCGGTCAAGCTGATCTACCGCTGCCTGTTCCTGTTTTATGCCGAAGCCCGGCGGCTGCTGCCGTCTGATCCGGAAAAGATCGATCTCTATCAGCGGCATTCCATCCAGGCTCTTTGCAGAGAGGCCAGGAAGTTCCGATGGGGGGGCCGCAGTGACACGGATCAGTATGATTTGTGGAAACACCTCAAGGGCCTGATCAACGCCGTGAACGACGGTGATTCGGAATACGGCATCATGGGGTACAACGGCGGTCTGTTTGATGATCATGAGGAACGGTTCCTGGGTCAGCATCAACTGCGCAATGATTTTATGTGCCGGGCACTTTACCTGCTGGCGTTTGTCGAACCCTTGAGTAACGCGCCGGATGACGAATATGCCATTCCCTATGAAGACCTCGAGGTCCGCCATCTTGGAGAGCTTTACGAGAACATCCTCGAATATACGGTTCAGCTTGCGGATGCCGACCGCATCCGCCGCCGTACCAAAAAAGGCGTGGAAATCCTGCTGGCTTCCCAGACAGACAGAAAACAGGGGGATACCCTGATCAAAAAAGGGCAGGTCTTTTTTGGAGAATCCGCCCTGGAACGGAAACAAACCGGCTCATATTACACGCCGGAATCTCTGGTGCGCTTTCTCAATGAAAAAACCATTGTTCAGCCGCTGATGGACCATTTTGAACAGCTTTTTCGGCCACGGTTCAATGAACTGCTGGATCAGGCCCGGACAGGACAGGATGCCGGCACCTGCCGCGGGGCGGCCCAGGCCGCTTCAGCCATGGTGGAACGGTTTGTACAGCAGATGGTGCTGAAATTCAAGGTTTGCGATCCATCGATGGGGAGCGGCCATTTTCTGGTGGATGCCGCCAACCAGATGGCCGGACTGGTGATCTCGCTTCTGGCCGAGGTGCCGTATGTCGAAGAGATGCGGGTTGCTGTCACCAGCCGGCCCAACGAGTGGCGGCGGCTCATCACCCGCCACTGTATTTACGGGGTCGACCTCAATCCACTGGCCGTGAACCTGGCCAAACTGTCTCTCTGGCTCAACTGTTTTGCCGGCGAACACAAGCTGACCTTTCTGGACCACCACGTCCGCTGTGGAAACAGCCTGATCGGCATTCGATCCCTGGATCAGCTCACCGCCATTCCCGTGCGGAGAAAAGAAACCAGGAAAAAAAAAGACACCCAGTACCTGCTGTTTGATTTTAACGATCTTTCATCTGCCCTGGCGGAAGCGGGAAAAGGAATTGCCGCCATCACCCGGATCGACGAGGATGACACGGACAGCCAGAAAGCCCTGCTGGATGAAGCGATCGATGCGACATCCCATTTGCCCCCTTTGGCAGATCTGTTTACGGCGTACCTGATGGACCCGGACATCCAGCCCGAAGATTACAAGGTGATGTTTGAGCGGCTCGCAAAGGGGGCGTCTGTTTCCGACGTCCTGAATCCAGACTTGCCTGAAATTCTGAAAGCGGTTGAGAGATATCGGGATTGGCACCGGTTTTATCACTGGCCTCTGGAGTTTCCAGATGTGTTCGGACCGGATGGTGTGGGGGGATTTTCTGCAACTGTTGGTAATCCACCCTGGGATATTGTCAAGCCCAACTCCCAGGAGTTTTTCCTGAATTACGATCCAAAGTTCCGCTCTTACAAGAAACAGCAGGCCAATAAAGCTTCACAGAAACTGATGGCCGATAACCCGGTGATTGCTGAAAAGTGGGAAGAATGCTGCGACAGGTTCGCGGAGCAGAGCACCTATTTCAAGGAGCTTCTGAGCTACAGTGCTTTGGGAAAAGGAGATATCAACACATTCAAGCTTTTTCTGGAACAGTTTTTCACCGTGCTGAATGAAGGAGGCCGCATGGGCATTGTTGTGCCCAGCGGGCTTTATACGGACCAGGGGTGCCTGCCTTTACGAGAAAGATTTTTTTATGAAAGCAGCGTGCTTTTTTTATATGGATTTGAAAACAGATGGCCGACTGTTTTCAGTTCTGTAGACGGCCGGTTCAAGTTCATCATTTTTGGCACACAAAAAAGAGGGAAAACAGACAGGTTCAAGTGTGCTTTTATGGAACACGACCCTGAAAGGCTGCCGCTGATTGATGCCAATGCTTTGAAAATGAGTGTAAGACAGGTGAAAAAATTTTCTCCGGATACGCTGAGTGTTATGGAGTTTAATAATCAGAAAGATATTGATTTAACGGCAAAGATTTACGGTGACTGGCCTCTTCTCGGGGAAAAATTGGAGGGCACCTGGAACGTAAAGTTCCGCAGTGAACTTCACATGACCAATGACAGCCATCTTTTCAAGCCCTCTCCGACAGATTGCCCACTCTATGAAGGCAAAATGATCTGGCTTTTTGACAGCGTTTTTGAACAGCCACGCTATTGGTTGGACAGAGATGAAGTAGAAGAGTCTCTTGGTGGCAATGCCTGGGAAGGAAAGCATTATCGGGTTGGGTTTCGGGATGTTGCTGCAAGCACTAACGAAAGGACATTGATAGCAACTATTTTTCCACGTGTTTGGTATGGCCATACAATGGCAACCGTTCAGCCTTTTCATAAAGACTTTGCACCAGGTTGTCCAAAAGAAATTGAGAGCGTTTGGTTAAGTGCTCTTTTTTGTAGTTTTTGTTCAGATTTTATTATACGTCAGAAAGTAACAAATCATATGAGTTATTTTTATATGAGCACATTACCAATTCCAAGAGAACTTATAGGGTCTCAAAATCAACTTCCCATGGCTATTATTTCTCGATCTGCTCGTTTAATATGTAAGGGAAAAATACTTGGTGGCTTGTGGAGCAACATATTTGAAACTTCATGGCAATCTCCTGACTTCTGGTATCCATCCTCAACCCCAATCGATACCTATGGGCCGGCCCATGAACAGGAAATCCGAAAACGTCTCAGAGACGAGGCCAAAAATCTGACACCTGAATGGGGGCCGCACTGCGGGGTGCACGACCGTCTCCCCGACCGCCGGGACACCGGTGACCGGGCACAGCTCCGGGCGGAAATCGATGCGTATGTGGCCCATCTTTATGGTCTTACACGGGATGATTTTGCCTATATCCTGGACACGTTTCCAGTGCTCAGGAAAAAAGAGGTAAAAGCCTTTGGCGAATTCATGTCAAGGCGCAAATGTCTGGAAGAATACGACCGATTGACACCGATTGTGGAGGATCTGAAATGAACCGGGAGAGCATGAAAATCGAGTCAAAAGATCTGTCCATTGAAGATCTGTATAAGGATTTTTATAATGTCTGAACCGCTGGAATTGAACAGCATCGAATTAAAAGGATTCAAATCCATCGATGCCCAGGGTCAAGTTATTGAATTAGGTCCAATCAGTGTGATGCTCGGGGCGAACGGTGCCGGCAAAAGCAATCTGGTGTCGTTTTTTAAAATGCTGAACTATATGACTACCGGCGGGTTGCAGCAGTATGTGGCGGATCAGGGGTTTGCGGAGTCCTTGTTGTATATGGGAGTCAAAAAGACATCGGAAATATCGGCAACGCTTCGCTTCAAGGATGAACGGGCCGGTGATGAATACACGTTTGTGCTGAACCGGGATGCCACGGGGCGGTTGTTTCTGAAAGATGAGACCATTGTTTATCATGAAAAAGGGCACCCGCAACCGCAAATTCGGAATCTTGGCGGCGGTGTACGGGAATCTCAATTAAAGGAAGTTTGTGAAAAAGGGGACAAGACCTGTCAGGTTGTTTTTTCCCTGCTCTCGCGGTGCCAGGTGTTTCAGTTTCATGATACCTCGGCCACAGCCAAAATCCGCAGTGAAGGATATGTGGATGATGCCAGATTTCTGAGAAGTGACGGTGGAAACCTGGCTGCTTTCTTACGTCAGCTGCGCAGCAAGGATCCGGGCAAACGCTATTATGACCGGATTGTCCGCCATATCCGGTTGATGGTGCCGCAGTTTCAGGATTTCGATCTGGATCCGCTGCCGGAAAATGACAGGTATGTCCGCCTGAACTGGCGGCAAAAGGGGTCGGATTACCTTTTCGGCCCCCATCAGTTGTCCGACGGGTCTTTGCGGTTCATGGCCCTGACAACCCTTTTCATGCAGCCGCCGGACCTTCGGCCAAGGGTCATTATCGTGGACGAACCGGAACTGGGCCTTCACCCGGCTGCCATCTCAGCTCTGGCCGGCATGGTAAAAGCTGCGGCACCGGCAACCCAGGTGGTTCTGGCAACCCAGTCTTCCCGGCTGGTGGATGAATTTTCAGCTGATCAGGTGTTGATTGTCGAACGGGACGAAACCCGTTCAAGGACCCTGTTTCGACGGCTGAATGAAAAAGACCTGGCAGAATGGCTCGATCGGTATTGCCTCAGTGAACTCTGGGAGAAGAATGTCCTTGGAGGACGTCCCTGATGCCGATCCGACTGCATATTACAACGGAAGGACAGACCGAAGAGCGCTTTGTCAAAGAGGTGCTGGCGGCATACCTGGGTGGAAAAGGTGTCTGGGCTGATGCCAGATCAGTGCTGACAAGCAAAAACAACCGCCTGGGCATTGAATACCGGGGCGGGTGGCGGCGGGAAAGCGCCTATGCCGCCGTGAAAAAAGATATCTGCGCCTGGATGAAGGAAGACCGTAATCCGGATGTCTGCTTCTCGACCATGTTTGATCTGTATGCCCTGCCCAAAGATTTTCCCGGATACGGCCAGGCTTATCAGGAGGCGGATCCATACCGCCGGGTGTCCCTGCTGGAGAAAGCCCTGTCAGCGGATATCAACGGGACGCTGGACGATACCCGGTTTGTCTCCTATATCCAGCTTCACGAATTCGAGGCCTTGCTGCTGGCAGACCCAGAGCAACTGAAGTGGGAATTTCTGGAACATGACCGGCCCATACAGCGTCTTGTCGACATGGTGTCAAGGGAAGGCGGAAATCCGGAACTGATCAACGATAATGAAACAACTGCCCCATCCAAACGCATTATTGCTGAAATCCATGAATATGCCGGCAGTAAAGCGACCTCCGGTCCGCTGGTTGCTGATAAAATCGGTATGGAAACCCTGTGCCGGCGCTGTCGGCATTTCAAGGAATGGATCGAAACACTCGTGGCGCTTGGAAAAGGATAATTCACCAGAAAAAGAGGAACTGCCATGGCCAAAATTAGGGATGTCGTTACGCTGAAATCAGGCTATGCCAATTTTGTCGAGCTGAAAAGCGCGTTTGAGGAAACCCGGGAAAATGCCGACCGAATGGCCATGTACCGACCGACCAAAGCCCACCGCATGGCGTTTGAACGGATTTGCAAAGGACTTTATCAGCCCAACGACAAAAAATTCTATTTGCTCAGCGGCTCCTATGGAACGGGTAAGTCACACCTGTGCCTGATGACGGCCAATTTGCTGAGCCGTTCCAGTGGAGACCCTGAAATTGCCGGATTCCACGAGAACTACGCCAGACTCGATCCGGAGAAGGCCAAACTGCTGAAAAATATCCGCAAGGATGGCCAGTATCTCGTGGCCATCTGTGACTACCACTCCGGACGGCACTTCGAGGATGTGGTCATGAAAGCGGTGTTTGATGCCTGCAGCGCAAAAGGGCTGGATGCCGGCGTGGAAACGGAATTTGACGAGGCGGAACGTCAGCTGGCGGAATGGGAAAACAAAGGAGAAACAGGCGGCATCCGCAATTTTTATCTGGATTTCGGCAAGGTGCTGGAAGCGCTGTCTCCGGGGCTCACGGTGGATCAGCTTCGGGCCGGACTGAAGAACTACGATTCAACCGTGCTGGAGAAATTCCGGTCCGCGTTCAAGGAAATGATGGGAGGCGTCGCGTTTCAGCCCCGCTCCGGCAACCTGATTCCCATACTCCGGAAACTGGTGAAAAGTCCGGCATTTAAAGAACGGTTCAAGGGACTGGCCATTTTTTTCGACGAATTCGGGTTCACCCTTGAAAAAGCCGGCTACTCAAAGGACATCCTGCAGGGTTTCATGGAAACAATCTGTAAGAACGAGCCCAACGTTCTGTTCATCGGATGCATTCACAAAGATTTCAAGGCCTATGCCGACCGGTTCAGCAAAGACGATGCCGCCGTCATGAGTGCCCGCATTACCCAGGTGGATCTGCTCAACGAAGGCATTGAGGAGATCATCGGGGCCATCGTTGAAACCGAAAAAAACAGTGATATCTGGAAACAGGAGGTTGCCCCCAAGACCGGTATTTTCAATCAACTGGTCCCTTCCTGTAAATCGCTGGATCTGTTCCCGTGGATTGACGATGTCAACCGCATCCGTGAACGGGTTCTGGAAGATATCTACGGAGTTCACCCGATGGCCCTTTCCTGCCTGTTGAACCTGTCTTCTGAAATCGGTTCAGATGCCCGCAGCACCTTTACGTTTTTTTCAGGTGATGTGGGCGGTGAAAAAGGCTCCTATGCGGATTTCATCGAAAATGCCGATATGACGGTTTCCGGTGGAAAACTGAATCTGTATACGGTGGACCGTTTGTTCACGTTTTTCCGCAGGGAATTGTCACCGAAAAATCCGGAACTCCGGGACCGGCAGCGGCAGTTTGTCAACGGTTACTACGCCAGCATGGATGCACTGCGAAAGGCAGCGGAAGGGGATCTGCTGGGGTTTCAGGAAGACGCGCGCATCCAGGTCCTGCAAACCATCCTGATATATCAGCTGTGTCAAATCCCGGCCAGTCTGGAAAATATTCAATTCGGACTGTATTGCCTGAGCACCTCGGAAAAGAATCAGGTCAAGGATTTCCTGAAAGATCTGGTCAAAAACGGGGCCGTCTTTTTCCGGCAGCAATCGAAAACCTATGAACTGGCAGCCAGTACCGGTGAAGATCCCTATGATCTGATCGAGCGGTTTATTGCCGATCCAAAAGTACATCCATCGGATATGGTGGCGGCATTCCTGGAAGAGGCCGCGGGAAAACATTTCCCTGAGTTCATCGAAGCCAAAGGATATAACCTGCCTTTCAGCGAGGACAAACGATTCCGCAGCCGTTTTGTCCGGGCCAAAGACCTGGGGACCGCGCTGTGGGATGAAATCCGGACCGATTACACGGACAATCGTCACAAGCCGGTCAAAAGTGTTGAAGGAACGCTCGTGTATGTGCTGTGCGAGGATGACGGTGATATCTCT
Source organism: Desulfotignum sp. (assembly GCA_021737695.1). GTDB lineage: Bacteria > Desulfobacterota > Desulfobacteria > Desulfobacterales > Desulfobacteraceae > Desulfotignum. The sequence continues at coordinate 10,548 of JAIPDL010000051.1, forward strand.
GTGGCACGGGAGGCTGCCAGAACCGTTGGAGATGACAATGTGGCCCTGGCAGTGCCCCATACTCCCCAGCCTTTTACAGAAACCCTGCTCAGGGTGAAAGCATGCCGTCACTACCTGCCGCCCAATGAGGCGGAAAAGATCAGCGCCCAGACTGAATCCCGACTGAGGGACATCTTTGAAAATCCAGAGGATGGATATCTGCCGACGTTACAACGGATTTTCGGGGATATCGTTGAGGGAAGCGGGGCCTGCTGGTACTGGCAGGGCGGCAATGTCCTGGTGGACAGGCCCAAACAGTTCCACAAACCAGCGGATATGATGTGTGAGGCGCTTTTTCAGAAACGCTGCCGCATCAAACATCCGGATTTGAATTTCTGCCATGACGACAAATGGCGGACAGGCAAAAACACGGCCCTGAAACAGGCTGTAAAAGTGTTGATGGAAGCGGAAAAGGTTTTTATTGATAATGGCAATCCAGACAATCATGGTGAAAAAAGGTATCTGGAAAAAGTGCTTCTCAAAGGGGCGGGAGCCCTTAAAAAGGTTGGATCAGACAGTATTGTTTCCTACTTCACATGCGAGACCGATCCTGCCAGGATCCACGATGATTTTCCGGTTTTCAAGACGTTGTGTGACCGTCTGGCCAGTCGATCTTCCGGGGAGGCGTTTTCGGTGGGTGCCTTTCTGGATGAGGCCAAAAATCCGCCATACGGCGTTGGCGGCACCCCTCTGGTCCTGTGTCTGGCCCATGTTATCCGGGCCTATGGTGAGCGGTTGATGGTGTACAAAGATTCCACCCAGATGGTGGAGAAGTCCCTGACGACTTACGAGGATCTGGTTAAACTGGTTTCAGATACCGCTGCCAAGACCATATTTGTGGTTCGGGACATGTCACAGGCACAGATGGTGCTGGTCGATCTGATGGCAAAGGCGGTTGGGGCCCCGCCTTTGAAGTATGGCGAGATCCGGTCCCTGAACGCCGCATTTGAAATGATCAAACAGTGGTGGAACCGATTGCCGGGGGTTGCCAAAGTGATCGGATTGTATGATCAGGGTCGAAAGGCACGACTGGAAAGTCTCAAAAGCCTGATGAACGGGCTGACCGGCAGTGTGGATCGATTTGCAGTCATGCTCGACCAACTGCCATCAATATACAGCGGTGATCCGGTGGACCGAACTCTCACGGAAAAAAACGTCCAAAGCCTGTGCAATGCCTTTGCCGAAGATGTCAAACTGTTCAACTCAGGAGAACAGATCGCCCAGGGAATGGTGGCACAGTCCGTTTGTGAAATATTTGGCGCCTCAGGGGACATGATCGCGTGCGAAAGTGTGGTGAACAAGTGGTATTCGGGGTTGAACCCAAGCCAGCGTGATCCGCACAAATGTGATCATGAAGATGCAAAACAGTTTCTGGTTCGACTGGCTGACCAGTCTGCCACTTTCAGTGCAAAAATTGTCACACTGGTGCCCGGGGATTATGGTTTCGGCGCGCTGGCGGAGTGGACCTCGCTTCATATCAAGGATTACGCAGCCAAGTTGAAACAGGCAAAAGCGGAGATCGACAAAGCCAAACCGGTTGTTTATAAACCTGCCGTTTCCGAAGGGGTACATGAGTTGCGGGAATCCAAAAGGATGGTTGTGGATATCCCCAAAGGTGCGGCCCGGTTGATCTACACCCTGGATGGAAGCGATCCCCGGTATTCAAGCAACGTGCAGAAAATCGACGGCAGGTTTGATCTTGCCGGTCTTCTTCAAGACCGCCCCAGCGTCAAAATAAAGATGCGGGCCGTGGATCAGGACGGAAATGTCAGCGATCCTGTCAACATCGAACTGGTAAGCAGGGAACGGAAGTACGACATACAGCTGAAATCCGACATATTTGGAGAAAAAGAAGCGACATTCAAGTGTCCCGGTGACACGGAAGGTCTGGTGGTAGTCATCAAATCCGTTCTCCGATATGGGGCGGACCGGGATCTGATTAAAACAGACCATTTCGAAAGAATTGAAGCATTGCTGGATGAAATGAAAACAAAGCCGGTCAAGGATTGATGTGTGGCGATGAATACCGTGAAGCAAATATCTGTCTGTTATATCGGAGAGTTGGCTTACACGCCGCCAAAAGATGTTTTTTTAATAGAGCGTGATGAAGATTATATCAGGGCCTGCCGGAAACTGTCCGCGATAAACTCGCTTCCATCCGGTTTGAAAATGTGGGTACGCTCAAAGAACCATTTTGTATGGTTGAAAAATTTTACGGAACAGACGGGTTGTCCGGTGCAGTTTTGTGAAATGACCCCTTGTCTGGTGCTGGCGGAAAAAAGGAATATCCTTCTGCCTGACTGGCTGACAGATACAGATATTACTGAACAGGACCTTCTGAATTTGGATATGGAACCCCTGGCAGATCAGGCCTCCTTTGAGAGTCGATTTCTGGGCCATTTCCTTGGGGCAGCCTTTCAAAGGGATGTCTTTCACAAAGACGACCTTGTGGAAGTGATCAAGGCGCTTGTCAGTCCTGAAGCCAGGGCAGCCTTCAAAAAATATCCCCTGCTGTCCCGCTGTCTGGCATCAACGTGTGAAACATGGGCCGTGAACAGTAACGAAATCTGGGTGAAAAAGCTGTGTCCCCGGTTTGTATCAGATAGTGACAAGGTCTGGCAGTGGTTCAGTTTATGGACCTGTTTGCATGGCTATCCGGAAAAGCTGCTGGAATATGTCCTGCCCCCGGAACAGGTTCTGCTGGTCCGGGACATCCCGGTTGCAGCGGTCTGTGATCTACCCTTGGAGCCCGGGGCCAAAGAACAGATACTGACCCAGATAGAGTGGCTGTTTCAAGAGATTCAAACCCAAGTCTCCTCCAGCAAGGCATTTCAGAAAGTCCTGGGGTGGACTTCCGGCCGTCTTTTTCAAGAATATCAGTTCATTTCCAGAATGCTTGGCAGTGGTCAGTTTTCTCCATCCGCAGAAGATGTGCGACAGGTTCAGATCAAGTTCAGTTATTGCCCGGGGGTGAGTGAAAGCAGCCTGAATTCACTCCGATACTGTGTTCCCCCTTCCCGGCCCGGGCAAATCGGTCCGGAGGAAAACTGGGACAGCGCGCAGTGGATACGATGGACCACAAATGAATACATACCCTACCGCACCTGGCAGGTTCACAACAACCAGTATGATGAGGAACTGGAAAAAACGGTGGCCCATTTTTCCGACTGGTTCGTGGAAGAGTACACTGCCATTCATAAAGACCCGGACCTCAGTCTGATTCACTGCCTGGCGGATATTCCTTCAGATAGGTCGAAAAGCCAATTGTCGGTTGTCCTTCTGGTGGACTGTCTTTCTCTGGAATTTTTTGGTCTTCTGGATGAAGCCCTTCACAACGTTGGCTACAGCCGCCATGATTTACATTATCGATTTGCAGCCTTACCCACCATTACGGAATACAACAAACCGTTACTGGTGAATGGACAGTGGAAGCAAGGTCCAGAAAAATATGATGCCATTCTCAAGGCACGTTCCAAGACTGACTGGAACAACACACCGGTGATTTATCTGAGCAGCCTGAAAGCGCTGTCCGAACTGCCGGCTCCCCGGGAATCGGCGGTGATTTTGTTGAATTATCTGGATGCAGATGAATTGCTGCATTCAGACGTGGAATCTAAAGGGACCTCTTTTGAGGAAGAGATGCACCGGTTGTTTGCGCGCCTGGCCGCATCTTTGGACAGAATTTCAAAAGAATGGGCCGGAGCCAAGGAGGATTTCAGCGTTTATGTGGTAACGGATCATGGCGCCTGTAAAATACTGGAGCAGGAAAAACAGTCTTTTGATTCTTCAGTCGTCAGCAAGCTGTTTAACGATGAAAAACATCGGTTTGCCGTATTGGATGAGAGCCAGGTGAAAGATGTTCCAGACAACCTCTGGAAATTGGGGTATCAATTCAAGCAGCCTTTCTTGTCCGACAAAAGTGTTTTTTTTCTGCCAAGAGGACATAACACCGTCAGGAATTCCGGAAAAGCCAAAGGGTTTTTGCATGGCGGGATAACTCCGGAAGAAGTTGTGGTTCCCACCGCTTTGTACAAATTGATAAAAGCCGCCTGGAAAGCCCCTGCTGCGCGTTTCCTGAACCTGGATATGATAACAGAAACCGGAAGGGCCAAATTTTATATCCAGCGTGTTGTAACCGTAACAATCGAGCTACAGAACCCGAATGCCGTGGACCTCCATGTTCTCAGGGCCAGTGTGTCTTCCCCTGAAACCGATCTCAAGAGCTGCGATGTCGGGATCATACCTGCGGGGAGTGCGGATACCATCCAGATGAACTGTTATTTTAAAAAATCGGCATTGGGGGAAAATAATCTTGAAATCGAAATCGCATATGAAATTTCCGGAGAAAAACACACCCATGCCCTCCTGCTGGAATGTGATTTCAAATCAGCCATGGCGGGCGGATTCAGCTTGCGTGACCTTTGATGGAGGCAACAAATAATGAAGTCATTTGAAAACAAAGCAAAAGACTATTACGGAGAGGTGGTGATCAATAAAGGTCTCATGGGTAAGGCTGGGTTCGGGGCGCGTGCGATTCCCGTCTATGTCGGCGAGTGGATTATCAGCCAGTTCATGGATGGAGACGAACTGACCGAAGACGGTCGAACGGAAATAGTCAGTACGATATCAAAATACCTGCCGCAAAAAGCGGACAAGAACACCATCCTGAATCGTCTCATGGAGCAGGAAGAAGTTCGTATACTGGATGATTTCAGGGTCAACGTCAATCTCGACCGCCACACGCATGATCTGAGCATCCCGTTACTGGATGTCAGCAATGGAATGGTTCAAAAAGAGATTATCGACAACAATCCCATGCTTTTGAAGACAGGGATGTGGGGGCTGGGTACACTGAGATATGTGCCGCCTGACGGAGAAGACGTCAAAAAAGGGCAAATCTGGATGGTCGAGTTCAAGGCGTTTCAGACACCCGGGGTTGATCTGGATTATTTTCGGGATTCACGCAAGTATTTTGACGTAGATGAATGGATTGATCTTCTGGTGTCCAGCTGCCAATTTAATCCCGACGTTCACCGGCTGTCTCAGAAACTGTTGCTTCTCAGCCGAATCATTCCCTTGGTCGAACCCCGGGTCAACATTACTGAGCTGGCCCCGAAAGGAACCGGCAAATCATTCGTGTTTGACAACATCAGCCGGTATGCGGCGGTCATTCCCGGCGGTAAGCTGTCCGCACCGGCCCTGTTTTTCAACAGCAATACCAAGCAGATCGGACTTATACCCCGATATGATGTGGTTGTGGTGGATGAAATTCAGAAAATTCACACCGATGCCTCCGGCGAAGCCATGGCGGCCCTGAAAATGTACCTTGAAAGCGGAAGGTACCGCAGAGCCACAGGGAGCCTGGGGACATCTGAATCAGGGTTTGTGATGCTGGGGAATATCACGCTGGGAAGCAACAGATTGCCCCTTTATGAAAGCGACGGCATCTTCAAGGAGCTGCCGAGCGCACTTCAGGAATCAGCGTTCATCGACCGCATCCACGGATTGATCGAAGGCTGGTTCATGCCCCGTGTCTCCAGAAAAACGCCATCCAGAACGCTTGGGTTCAAAGGGGATTTCTTCAGCGAGGTACTGCATGAGCTGAGGGTAGACCTGCGGTATGCAGACTACGTTTCACAGAGTTTACACCTGCCGCAGTGTGAAGATATGCGCGACACCAAAGCCATTGCACGGCTGGCCGAGGGATTCTTGAAACTGCTGTTTCCCGATCTTGTCCTGAATGAGGAAGAGTTCATTACCTACTGTGTGAATCCAGCAGTGCGCATGCGGCAGCAGATTCGGGATGAATTGGCAAAAATTGATCAGGAATACAAGTGGGTAACCATCAAAAGCGAAAACCCTGACGAGTTTCAGCTGTCTCACCCGGATGAAAAACCGGACCCTGACCTGGAGGTACAGAAATTTGATCCGTTGTCTCCTGACCGGAGCCCTGAGGAAAAAACACTGGATATTTTCGAAGCCCAAAGAGGGATTTCTTACGAGAAACTCTTTCTGCCATATCTCAAGGGTGCAAAATCAATCAAAATTTGTGATCCTTATATCCGGCTTCAGTACCAGATATTCAATCTCATGTCATTTTGCGAAATTCTCGATCCTTCAGAAGGCCCTTTGAAGCTCAATCTTGTTACCGCATGTGATGCATACCAGGAATCCGAATTGAAAACAAAGCTGAACGAACTGAAAAAAGGGTTGCTTCATGACCACATCGAATTTGATTATGAATTGGCTGAAAATATCCATGACCGATGGATAGTAACCGATACCGGCTGGAAAATCATCCTGGGACGGGGGCTTGATATTTTTCAAAAACCGGATGACAAATTCACCTTAGGCTTCATGGACCAAACCAAACGAAAGTGTAAAACCACGACGATTACATATGTCCGGGCGAACCAGAAATCATGACGAAGAATGTGGCTATATTGATAATGGGAAGTCATAACTGAAAATGGACTCGGCTATTTTTGTCCACCTGGCATTGCCCCTTGAAGGAAGCCAGACTGGAGCTGAACGAATTGCCGGTGGCAGGGTTGTCTGTTTGAAAATGATTGAAACCATCTGTAGAACAAGCGATAATCCGGATAAAGGAGAAATATAATGTACAAGATTAATCAGATCAAAATAAGCGGGTTCAGACGGTTGCTGAATGTTGATCTGCCGGTAAGGCCGTTTATGGTATTGATCGGAGCAAACGGGGTGGGCAAGACCTCTTTTCTTGATGCTCTGTCCCTGTTGTCTGCATCGGCATCAGGAAATTTGAACAATATTCTGTCGGCATTTGGTGGCATCACAAGCCTTTTGACCCGTGGTAAAAGTGACGATCTTGCATTTCTCGTGGATATGACGGTTCCCGGTCATGAGCCGCTTGAATATGAACTGAGGCTTTCCCCCAAGGGGACAGGATATGCCATCTCAAAGGAGCGGTTGAGTCAGCGGCGGCAGGGGTTTTCCGACCCTTTTCTTCACATCGATTCGTCGGACGGGGATATCCGGTATTATGACACACAGGACAATCGTCTCGTCCGGCCTGACTGGGAGCATAATACCCTGGAAACCTCGCTCTCACAGGTGCCCAAAATGTTCCGGCAGCCGGAAGAACTGAGGCGCATTCTGGCGACCGCCACGCAGTACCATGTGCTGGATGTCGGGCCGCGTGCTCCTGTGAAAATGCCGCAACCCATGAAGCCGGCCAGTCTTCCCGGTCCTGACGGGGAAGATTTGGCGCCTTACCTGTATTCTCTGCGTGAAGGGGATCGGGACCGGTTCGACACGATTATGGACACCCTGAAAACGGCGTTTCCGGATTTCGAAGAACTGAACTTTCCACCCGTGGCTGCCGGTATGCTGGCAATGACATGGAAAGACGAAAAGTTCACCAAACCGATCTACATGAATGAAATGTCGGAGGGCATGCTTCGGTTTCTTTGGCTGGTGTCACTGCTTCAAAGCCCGAATCTGTCGACAGTCACCATGATCGATGAACCGGAGGTGAGCCTTCATCCGGAGTTGCTGAGCCTTCTGGCTGACCTGATGCGTGAAGCGGCAAAACGGACTCAGTTGATTGTCGCGACTCATTCTGATCGGCTCATCCGCTTTCTCAACCCGGAGGAGGTCGTCGTCATGGAGATGAATGATGACGGCGGTGCATCAGCGATATGGGCCGATTCAATGGATCTTGACCAGTGGCTGGCAGAATACACCCTTGATGAAGTATGGCGCATGGGCAGGATGGGAGGTCGGTCATGAAAATATCCATCATTGTTGAAGGCAGAACCGAAAAAGCGTTTCTTCCTTATCTCAGGAATTTTTTGAATAAACGTCTGGCCGGCGGCATGCCAAAACTGGATATTTTCCCCTATGACGGCCGCATTCCCAAGGGCGATAAATTGCGCCGGGTCATTTCAAGCCTTTTGGGAGGAAAGAAACCGGCTGATCATGTGATTGCACTGACGGATGTTTACACCGGTACGACCCCTCCTGATTTCATCGATGCACAAGACGCGAAGAACAAAATGAGGCAATGGGTGGGAGAGGAACCGAGATTTCACCCCCATGTCGCCCAATATGATTTCGAAGCCTGGCTACTGCCTTACTGGCCGACGATCCAAAAACTGGCAAAGCATAACAAAGGTGCTCCCGGGGGACACCCTGAAACCGTGAACCATCAAAATCCACCGGCATACCGAATTAAAGAAATTTTTGAGACCGGAAAATGTAGAGACAGTTATGTTAAGCCTCGGGATGCAGGCCGGATTCTCCGTGAAAACGATCTGTTGACATCTGTCACTCAATGCTCGGAATTGAAAGCGTTTGTCAATACGATTTTGGCCGTCAGCGGTGGAGCGGTTATCGAATGATATCTCTGCGATCAGTATCCTTCATCAGGATAGGATAAATTATTAGGCTGTTTACGCGTTTTGCTACTATTGGCAAAACGCGTAAACAGCGGTTTTTTGACAGATTTTACGACCTCATAAGTTATGGAAAAGCACAGCTGGCGAGGATCTTTAATTTTGTCACCCCCGGTGGTAAATGCGGATGATTTCGACCGGTAACAAGGCGGTTGATATCCGGCACCTCTTGAGCTTTGGAAACAGTTGTTGCACAATGAGGGGACTTCATCGGTCACAGATGTCAATTATAGATCGTTATGTTCCGCCGGGAATGTGGTCTTGAGGCCTTCGGGTTTGATCCGCCTGGCAGGAAGCTAGACTGGAGCTGAACGAATTGCCGGTGGCAGGGTTGTCTGTTTGAAAATGATTGAAACCAACCACAGAAAGAACGATAATCAGGATGAGGGTGATTTTTTTGAAAACGGAGGGGGCATGAACAAGCAGGAAATTATCGCCAGAATTCAGGCCAATCGTGCATTGCTCGAAAAGTTTTCAGTCAAATCCATTTCGGTATTCGGCTCTGTGGTGCGGGATGAGTTGCGGCCGGACAGCGATGTGGATATTCTCGTGGAATTCCATTCGAATGCCAGAATCGGTCTTTTTACCTTTGTACATTTCAAGAATCAATTGAGCGACTTGCTGTGATGTCCTGTGGACCTGGTGACACCGGACGCCTTACATCCTGCACTCAGGGAAGACATATTGGGGGAGGCTGTTCATGTCGCATAGAAACTGGCGATTCAGGATTCAAGACATATTGGATGCGGTTCAGTTGATAAGCGGATATAAGGTAAGAATTGTACTGGAATAAGAACAAAAAATGACCGCCAATGACCACAAATTGATAACGCTGATTCGTAAGGGAGAAGGGATTGATCTTGAGTTCAAGACCTGCCGCAACCAGCTCAATCGGGATGTCTATCAGACGGTTTGCGCCTTTTTGAACCGGCATGGCGGGACAGTTTTATTGGGGATCACAGATGCCGGGGACATTCAGGGTATTGAGCTGGATGCAGTTTCACAAATAAAGAAAGATTTTGTCACCACCATCAACAATCCTCAAAAAATCCATCCTCCTGCATACATGGCAATTGATGAACTGGAAGTGGAAGGAAAGCAGGTGCTGCGCATCTATGTTCCCGAGAGTTCCCAGGTCCATTGATGCAACGGACGTATATATGACAGCAATGAAGACGGGGACTTTGATATTACCGATCATACACGACAGGTGGCTGATCTCTATCAGAGAAAACAGGCCACCTATTCAGAGAACAAAATCTATCCTTTTGCCAGAATGGATGATTTGCGTTCTGACATCATAGACAAATGCCGAAGACTGGCCGGGGTCTGGCGGGATGATCACCCCTGGCTCGGTATGGATGATCCGGCATTGTTGAAAAGTGCCCAGCTTTACCAGACAGACCCGGAAACCGGCAGGAGCGGCCTCACCCTGGCAGGCATACTTTTATTTGGAAATGATCAGCTCATTCTGTCAGCGGTCCCGCATCACCGGACAGACCTTATTTTACGCAAGGTCAATCTGGATCGGTATGATGACAGGGATCTGGTCAGAACCAATCTGATTGAAAGTTACGAACGGATCATCGCCTTTGTGCAGAAGCATCTGTCCGACCCATTTTTTCTCGAAGGCATGGAGCGGATGAGTCTACGCGATGCCATTTTCCGTGAAGTTGCCTCCAATATCCTGATCCATCGGGAATATACCAACGCGTTTCCCGCCAAACTGATCATCGAGCGGGGCCAGGTTCGCACTGAAAACAGCAACAAACCTCACGGGTTCGGCGCTCTTGACCCGGCAACTTTCACGCCGTTTCCCAAAAATCCAGTAATTGGAGCGGTTTTCAGAGAAATCCACCGGGCTGATGAGCTCGGCTCCGGCATGCGCAAGTTGATGCGCTATGGAAAGGTATATGGCGGTGATGACCCCCAAATGATTGAAGGGGATGTTTTCCGAATCATTGTCAAAGTGCCTGAATTTGGAATCTCTGGTAAGGTTCAGGCAGGGGACCAAGAGACCCGGCAAAATGACCGGTCAGGCTACAGTCGGAACAAAGTGGCGGGTGAAGTGGCGGGTGAAGTGGCGGGTGAAGTGGCGGGTGAAGTATATAACTTACTGAAAGTGGTCGGTAAAGGGGATTTAACCAGAGCTGAAGCACAGGCAGCCCTTGAACTCAAGGGGGAGGCAAATTTCAGGGAGCGGTATCTTAGGCCTGCCCTGGAGGCCTGTTTGATCGAGATGACCATCCCGGACAAACCGAGAAGTTCCAAACAGAAATATCGATTAACGGATACCGGCAGAGAGGTGTTGACTAAAATTCAGGGCGGCGGATGAAATGATTGACGTATCAACTCCTGGGAGGAAGGTGAAGATAGAGATAACCAGACGTTCCGGGAGAGCCGCAGTTTGTCAGGAGTCAGTCAGCCCGAAGTATTCCAAAATCCGCTTTTTGATATCATCCCTGATTTTCCGGAGTTTTGCCAGTTTTTCCTCATGGCTCCCGGTCAGTTTTTCCGGGTCTGGGAAGGGCCAGTTCTCGCGCTTCTGGATGCCCGGATAAATGGGGCAGTTGTCATCGGTTTCCTTGTCACAGACCGTGATCACATGGGTGAAAAGCTCCCCGGACTTGAACAGGTCAAATGCGGATTTGGGGGCGTGTCCGGCCATATCGATCCCCAGTTCCTTCATCACTTGCTTTACCAGCGGGTTGACGGCATCTGCCGGCTGAAGTCCCGCACTCTTGACGGTAAACTCGGAGCCGCCCATTTTTGCCAGCAGGGCTTCGGCGATCTGGCTTCTGCCGCTGTTGTGACCGCAGATGAACAACACTTTTTTCATATAGCCTCCAGTGTAGGTAAAAATGCCGAGACAGTTTTTCGGGGACTCCTGTCCTGACGGATGGTTTTGTTTTTCATGGATCGATGGTCATTGTTTCGTCCCACAGGCTTTGACCAGTGCGGACAGGTTGTCCAGGGAAGTCTGGGTGTCTGGCAGATACCGGCTGCGCAGTTCCATGATCAACAGCCCGTCGTAATCGGGCAGCAGCAGGTTCAGGATCGCCTGGATAGGGATTTTTCCGAATCCCACGGGCATGTGGGAATCCCCTCTGCCAAAGGGCAGCTGGTGGGTCTGCTGTTTTTCCCAGTGGTGGACCACGCCCCCGAAATTGTCATGCACATGGGTGTGGATCACCAGGTCCTTGACAGGCGCCACGGCGGCCACGGGATCGAACTGGTAGAACCGGGACGCCATGAACAAATGGCCGAAATCCAGGTTGATTTTCACATTGTCCCGGTGGACCCGCTGGATCTGTTCTTTCAGGGGTTCCAGGCGTTCCGCATAGGTGTACGGGCTCTGGCTCAGGTAGGGCCGGGCATTTTCCAAAGCGATCTGGATGTCCGGGTACTGTCCCGCGATTTCCTGCAGCCGCCGGGCCTCGTTTTCCAGCATCCGGGTCTGTTCGGAAACGGTCAGGGACCGGGCCGGGGTCACGTTGAAGTCTTCTTCCGGAATGAACCGGCCGCTGTGCACGACCACCACTTTTGCGTGAATCTGCCGGGCAAACTCCAGTGAAGCCAGGAGCACGGCCTTGTGAAGGCCCGGATCCCGGGTGTCCATCAGGTTCACGGGGTTGGGGGAATGGATGGAATAACAAAAATCAAAGTCTGACAGAAGGGCCATCACCAGCCGGGTCCTGTCGGTGTTCAGGGTGCCGTTGAAAATGGCATCCAGCCCGTGCACGGGCAGTTCCACGGCTTGGAGGCCGATGGCTTGATAGGCCTGTAAATCCTGTTCCAGAAGAGAAAGGGATCCGTCGATGCGGACCGGGTCGATGCTTGCGCCGATGATGTTCATGCCACTGCCTCATGAAGCTGGGTGTTGAAAACGGTGCGGCCCTTCACCAGACTGTGGGTGATATGGGCCCAGGTATGGGACTGGTCCACAATGATGATATCTGCATCCGCACCCGGTGTCAATCGGCCGGGACGGTCCGGGGCGCACAGATAATCCCCGGGGCCGGCCGTTACCTGCCTGAGGGCCGATGCCGGGCACCCGGTGTGTTTTTTTCCGATGAACGCCGCCTGCAGAAGGGATTCCGGGTAATAGTCGGACACCAGGCCGGTGCACAGGTCCTGCCTGAGCACATCCGACGCTTTGAGACTGCCGCTGGTGGACTGGTCCCGCACCAGGTTGGGGGCTCCCATGAAGATTTGAAGCCCCGAGTCCCCGGCCTTCCGGGCCGCATCAAAGGTGATGGGAAATTCACAGGCCCCGATGCCCAGGGCCCGGATCAGGTCGATCTTTTCAATGGTGTCGTCGTCATGGCTGAGCATGGGAATACCGGCACTGCCCACGGTGTGTGCCAGTGTGCTCACCAGTTCCCAGTCCCGGGCGTTGCTGGCCTGTTTCTGCCTGGCTTTTTCAATGATCTGGTGTTCCGGCACCTGGTGTTCACAAGCCAGATACCGGACATAGGCGGCCATGGATTTGAACTGGCCCTGGCCCGGGGTGTGGTCCATGATGGAAAACAGGTCCACCAGCCCCTCTTCCACCAGCCGGGTGACGATATGGAAACTGCGTTCAGACCCCACCTCGTACCGGATATGGACCCGGTGCTTTACCAGGGCCTGGGGTGACTCGTTGAACGCCTTGATGGTCCGGACGAAGTGTTCCGCCTCTTCAGGAGAGCGCAGTCCCAGCTCGTTGTCGTCAAAACTGACGGCATGGCAGAACGTGGTGATGCCGCAGGCCGCCGCCTGGCGGTCCAGGTTCAGGATGGCGAAACCGATGTCGAAAAACACGCCTTTGCGCTTCTCGATGCTCCGTTCCAGACTGTCGGAATGCAGATCCACCAGGCCGGGCATGATGAACCGGCCCTGGACGTCGATCACTTTTGTGTTGATCATATGGATGGTATCGGGATATACAGCCGCGATTTTCCGGTCTTCGATCAGGACCGTTCCCCGGGGCCACAGGGAAACCCCGTCAAACAGGGGGCCTCCCAGTATCAGTTTTTTTGAAGTCATGACGGCAACGTCTCCTGACAGCGATGTGTTGAGAGATCGATCACCTGGTCGGCAAAGGACCGGTGATCGGCAGGGTCGTGAAACACCCCGATGATGCAGGTGTTGTTTTTCAGCGCTTCCGTGATCAGCTGGATCACGGTTTCCCGGTTTTTCAGGTCCAGGGACGCGGTGGGTTCATCCAGCAGCAGAATGGGATATGGGGCGATGAATCCCCTGGCCAGGTTGATGCGCTGCTGTTCTCCGCCGGAAAAGGTGGTGGCGGACAAATGCCACATGGTGGACGGAATGTGCAGCCGTTCCAGCAGGGTCCGGCCGGCACCGGCCGCTTCGTTCTGCGGCACGCCCCGGGCCAGCAGCGGTTCGATGACCGTGTCCAGGGCCGACACCCGGGGCACCACCCGCAGAAACTGGCTCACATACCCGATGGTGTCCCGGCGCAGCGCATAGATCAGGGCCGGGGACGCGCCCGCCACATCCACCTCCCGTCCCTGGTGACGGACCCGGATATGGCCGGATTCGGTTTTGTATGTGCCGTAAATCATGCGCAGCAGGGTGGATTTTCCCGATCCGGACGGACCGGACAAAATGGTGGCTTTTCCCGGATAAAACGCATGGGAAAAGCCGTTGAATACGGTCATTATCGTGCCCTGCTGGTGATGAAACACAAAATCCTTTTCAATATCCTCCAAATTCAGGATCCAGGATGGGGTGTCCGGGGTGTCCGGGTTTTCTGGGGAGTTTAGGTTTTCTGGGGTGTCTGGGATGATGGGCATGATGGGGTCCTTTAGGGTTTGAGTACGGAAGACACCAGCAGCTGGGTATAAGGCTTTCGGGGATCATCCAGGATCTGGTCGCTGAGCCCGGATTCCACGACCTCCCCCTGCTTCATCACGTACAGCCGGTGGCACAGCAGCCGGGCCACGGCCAGGTCATGGGTGACCAGGATCATGGACAGGTTCAGGCTGAACACCAGTTTGCGCAGCACATCGATCAGCCGGGCCTGGACGGACACATCCAGCCCGGACGTGGGTTCGTCCATGAGCAGGATTTCCGGGGCCGTCACCAGGTTGGCCGCGATCTGGAGCCGCTGCTGCATGCCCCCGGAAAAGGTGGACGGCAGATCATCGATGCGCCCGGGATCGATCTCCACTTTGTCCAGCCACATCAAGGCCGCGTCCCGGATCTTCCCATAATGGCGGGTGCCGGCGGCCATGAGCTTTTCCCCGATGTTGCCGCCCGCACTGATGTGCATTTTCAGGCCCTGGGCCGCATGCTGGGTCACATACCCGGTCCTTGTCCGGATGATCCGGCGCATCCGGGCCTCATCGCACCGGCACAGGTCCTCCATGCCGTCAGGGGTTTTGAAACAGACGGATCCGTTGGACGGCCGGAGCCGGCCCGCAATGCAGTTGAGGAGCGTGGATTTGCCGGACCCGGATTCCCCCACCACACCGATCACCTCTCCGGGGCAGACCTCGAAACTGATGTCATGGCACCCCATATGCCGGCCGAAGAATTTGCACAGATGTGCCACTTTCAGAAGCGGCGGGGGGCTGAGATCAGGGGCAGACGTCATGGCCGGGACCTCCCGGCATTTTTCCGGCAGAATTCCGTGTCTGAACAGATCAGCACCCGGGTGCCGGTGTCATCGGTGATGATTTCATCCAGAAAGCTTTGGGTGGACCCGCACACGGCACAGGCCCCTTCCCATTGTTCCAGTTCAAAGGGATAATCCTCAAAATCCAGGCTCACCACGTCCGTGTAAGGGGGGACGGCATAGATGCGCTTTTCCCGGCCCGCGCCGAACAGAAGAACGGCCGGGGACCGGTGCAGTTTGGGGTTGTCGTACTTGGGGATGGGAGAAGGACTCATCAGGTACCGTTGGTGGACCCGCACCGGATAGTCAAATGCCGTGGCGATGCGGCCGAACCGGGCGATATCTTCATACAGCTTGACATGCATGCTGCCATATTCCTCGTATCCGTGCATCTTCAGAGTCTGGGGCCGTTTGGGTTCGATGAACTGCAGCGGCTCGGGAATGGGAACCTGGAACACCATGATCTGTCCTTTTTTCAGCGGGGTTTCCGGTATCCGGTGCCGGGTCTGGATGATGGTGGCGGTTTCCGTGTCTTCGGTGATGGCGATCCCGGCGGTTTTCCGGAAAAACTGTTTGATGCTGATGGCGTTGACCGTGTCATCGGATCCCTGGTCGATCACTTTGAGCCGGTCATCCGGACCGATCACCGAAGCCGTCAGCTGGATGCCGCCCGTGCCCCATCCATAGGGCAACGGCATCTCCCGGCCCCCGAACGGCACCTGAAACCCGGGGATGGCCAGGGCTTTCAGGATGGCACGGCGGATCATTTTTTTGGACTGTTCATCCAGGTAGGCGAAGTTGTAAGATACCGTCATCCGTCCTCTCCTTTGGCCGGCGCCGGGTCACTGCTGCGGCTGCGGATGAATACCAGTTCCGACTGAAAGTCCACATAATGGGGCAGTTTGAGGTGCTGGACAAATCCGGAGGATTCCACGCTGTCGCAGTGGGACAGGATAAATTCCGGGTCCTGGGCCGGGTAAGCCGCTTTGCCCGTGTCGGCCTCCGCGTTTTTGTCCGTGTCGGAAAGCGAGCGGTCCAGAAGGGACATGGACATGGCTTTGCGCTCATTCTGGCCGAACACCAGGCCGTACCCCGTGTCAAATCCGGCGGTGTTGCCGTGGGTATCATCCTGCCGGCTGACCATGACGCATTCCGTGAGCCGGATCCGGCCGATGCAGATCTCGAATCCCAGTTCCGGCGGGGTGAAACAGACCGTGGCCACCCCCACCTTGAGTTCACCCAGAAATGGGTGCCGGTCCAGGCCGAATCCCCGCTGCAGCGAATAAGCCGAACCCAGCAGAAATCCCTCGTCCCCCCGGGCCAGTCCTTGGAGCCGCAAGGTCCTGGACACGGGAAAGGTCAAAGGCTGCCGGGTCAGGTCCTCCCCGGTTTCACGGCCGGTTTCCGGGTAAAGGGGGGACAGATCATCAGGAACCAGCCCCTGTTTTTTCAGGATATCCATGACCCGGGGCAGTTTATCCGGCAAAGGGGGCATGGGTTGATCCGCCCCGGTTCCATTTTCATCAGGGGCTGGGCCGGTTTCGATGAGCCGGTGGGTGTAGTCATAGGTGGGACCTAAAATCTGGCCGCCCGGAATGTCTTTGTAGATGCCGGAGACCCGCCGGAAAGCGGTCATTTCCGTGGTGT
>JAIPDL010000052.1 GCA_021737695.1 Desulfotignum sp.
ATTTTCCCGTGGACATCCGGCACAATGCCAAAATATTCAGGGAAAAACTGGCCGTCAAGGCCGCTGCCAGACTCAAAAGATAATGTTCAATCCGGCAGCATGTCATAAAAATACATCATCACATCGGACCGGGTGACAATACCGATCATTTTGCCTTCCTTGACCACGGGGACCCGTCCGATGTCATGCTTGATCATGAGCCGGGCCACTTCCACGGCACTTCGGTCATGGGAAATGCTGACCACGTTCCGGGTCATGAACGCTTTGATGGGCGCAGACTTCTGTTTGGATTGACGGACCTTTTTCAAATCCCGCCGGGATACGATGCCCACCAGATCGTCCTGGTCATCCACCACGGGCATGCCCGTACATCCCAGTTCCCGAATGATCATGATCACTTCTTGAACGGTGGTATCCTCATGGACCTTGACCACGGGATAGGACATGATATCCGAGAGCATCACGGATGTCTGCTGATTCCCGCTGATCAATTCCACGATCATTTCCTGGATCACCTCGGGATTGGCCGCTTTGATCAAAGCGGATCCGGCACCGGGATGGCCACCACCCCCCAGACTGCGCATAATCAGGCTGATATCGATTTCATCCACACCACTTCGACCGATCACCATGCATTTATCCTGGGACAGATCCCGGAAAATACAGAACGCCGCATCGGCATTGATGATCTCTCTGTACATCTGCACCACCATGGCCAGATTCTGAACCCGTCCCTCAAGATCCAGTTTTGAGAGCCCCACCGTAAAACCGGACTGTTTGATGGTCTCGCTTTTTCGGATCATCTCGTAAAGGATATCCCTGTGCTGCCGGGCATAGGCCTGCTTCAGAAAAGAAGCCAGAATCACCAGATCCGCTTTCCGGTCCAGAAGAAATCCGGCGGCATGGGCATCTTCTCCCAAAGTGGAAGGAAATGTCAGGTTTCCGGTATCTTCATACAGACCGATCAGAAACAAGGTGGCCTGTATGGGAGTGATCAATGTTCTCTTTTTTTGAATCTCATTGAGAATCAGGGTGATGCAGGCGCCGGTTTCTTTGATATGCGATTTGGGCACATGGATATCCCCGTGCAAATGATGATCCCAGACAATGAACTCAAGGTTCGGCTTTTCCTTGAGAACGGCCAGCCGGGGGTCCAGCCGCCCCCAGGAATGGGTGTCCACCACAATCAGGGTATCCACCTGGTCCAGGTTGACGTCGTTGGGGGTTAGAAGTTCGAAGACATCCTTGTGTATGGCCAGAAACGGCTTCAGATTTTCATTGACATCACCGGGAATCACGGGACGGGCGTCCGGATAAATGAGGGTTGCCGCCACCAGACTGGCCAGGGCATCGAAATCAGTTCCTTTGTGGGTGGTCACAATTTTCATGATACATATCTTGTCCCTTGTAATGTAGATGCCGTCAAAACACGCGGTATCTTGAAATCATTCCGGATACGGCTTGTTTTTTTTTTGACAATATCTTATCTTTATATGAATAAAGGGTCATGAATACAAGGAAAAATCATGAAAAAATATATCTTTGCCGCCATGTGGCTACTTGTGAACACCGTGTGTGCATGGGGCGTCCAATATGACAAAAACCCCTCCGCAGACAGACCGGAAGTGGGCTCATCCGTGATCACGGCCCGGGAAGTGTTTCGGCACAATATTCCCGAAACGGCCCGACAGTTCATCGGCACGCCATATGAATATGGCGGCAATCCCCTAACTTCCGGCACCACAGACAATTCCTATCTGTTTTTCGCCATCTATACCACGGCGGCCCAGCGGGCCGGCCTGACCTATCACGGATATCTGCCCATGGCACGGCTGTTGAAAAACGTCAGACAGATCGACGAAAACCAGGTTCAAAAAGGCGATCTCATGGTATTGAACAACCAGCTGGCAGCCATGATATTCGATATCGAAGACACCGGTCGTCTTCACCTGATTTACGTATCAGAAAAACGCCGCCAGGTGATCTCTTTTCACAGTAACAACCTGGTGTTCGAGGTTTTCTGGCTCAAAAACATGACCGGATTCTTCCGCCTGGACCAAACCATGCTCAGATAAATCAAACGCCAAATATCTTAAGTCATCAACAATTCCAGCAGGCTGCCATTTGACCCGGCCGGCGCCGGGCCAGTTCCGGGGCTTTTTCCCGGCAGGTCCCGGTCACATATGGACATCGGGACTGAAACCGGCATCCGGACGGGGGATTCAGGGGATTAGGGGGTTCTCCCGGGCAGGTGATGCGCTGGCGGGCCCGCTGCACCGGGGGATCCGGCACGGGCACGGCAGACAGCAACGCCCGGGTATAGGGATGGACCGGCGAATCATAGATCAGATGGCGTTCCGCCAGCTCCACGATATTGCCGGCATACATGATGGCGATGCGATGGGAAATATGTCTCACCACGGCCAGATCATGGGCGATAAACAGATAGGACAGGCCGAATTGGGCCTGGAGGTCCTGCATCAGGTTCACCACCTGGGCCCGGATGGATACATCCAAAGCGCTCACCGGCTCATCCGCCACAATGAACCGGGGCTTTAACGCCAGGGCTCTGGCAATGCCCACCCGCTGGCGCTGGCCGCCGCTGAAGGCATGGGGATACCGGGCCCCGGCATCCGGGGGCAGGCCCACCAGTTCCAGGAGCCGGGCCACTTCTTTGGCCGCCGCCTTTGTGTTTTTGACCATCCCGTGCACCCGCAGCGGTTCCGCCACAATATCGATGATTTTCATGCGGGGATTCAAACTGGCGTAGGGGTCCTGAAACACCAGCTGCATATCCCGGCTCAATTCCCGCACCCGGTTTTTCCCGGCATGGGTGATCTCTTTGCCCTGAAAATAGATATGGCCTTGACTCACGGGGACCCGGCCCAGAATAGCCCGTCCAGTGGTGCTTTTGCCAGAGCCGGATTCTCCCACCAACCCTAAGGTTTCACCGGGACGGATGTCAAAACTCACATTTTCCACGGCATGCACGGTCAGCCTTTTTCTGCCCCAGAACCCGGCCCGGCCTGCATCAAACAGCACACTCAGGTTCCTGACATCGACCAGCGGCTGATCAGAACGCCCTTCCAATGTCTGGCCGGTCATCTGGTAACTTCCTTTGCGGCACACCAGCAGGACACATGGCGGTCATCGCCCAGAGCGATCAACGCCTGCATTCGCGAACACGCTTTACCGGCCTGATCGCACCGGGGAAAAAATGCGCATCCTTTGGGCGGGGAAATCAGATCCGGAGGTACCCCGTCAATGGATACCATACGGTCGGTCACCGCATCCAGGCGGGGCGTGGCCCGGATCAGCCCTCTGGTATAGGGATGCACGGGTGCGGCAAACACGGGATCCGCATCCCCCACCTCCACGATCCGGCCGGCATACATCACGGCCACCCGGTGGCAGAGCTGGGCCACCACGCCTAAATCATGGGTGATCAGAATCACGGACACGTTCAACCGCTGCTGCAAGTCGGTCAGCAATTCCAGTATCTGAGCCTGGATGGTCACATCCAGGGCCGTGGTAGGCTCGTCCGCGATAATCAGCTGGGGTTCACAGGCCAGGGCCATGGCGATCATCACCCGCTGGCGCATGCCCCCGGACATTTCATGGGGATATTGTTTCAACCGCTTTTCAGGCGCGTTGATGTCCACCATGTCCAGCAGATCCATGGCCCGCTTTTTGGCCTGATCTTTTGTCATCCCCAGATGATGACGCAGCACTTCCGTAATCTGGGTGCCGATGGTGAATACGGGATTCAATGAGGTCATGGGGTCTTGAAATATCATGGCAATCTCTTTGCCCCGAACCTGACGCACCCTTTTTTTGCCGGCCGGGTCCAGCAGAGACCGGCCCTTGAAAAAAATATCTCCCCCCTCAATCCGTCCGGGATTGAAAATCAACCCCATGACCGCCTGGACTGCCACACTTTTTCCAGAACCCGATTCTCCCACGATCCCTAAGGTCTGGCCATAGTCCACCTGGAAACTGACGCCCCGGGATGCCTGGACCACGCCGCCCCGGGTGTAAAAATTAACCACCAGGTCCCGCACTTCCAGCAACGGGGCTTTTGGGGATGTATTCATGACGTCTCCGGTTGTCGTTCTTTGTCGTTTTCTGCCTGCATGTTTTTACGCATCCCTTTGGCCATGTGCCGGGCAAACTGTTTTTCCCGTTCCTGGGGATCGGAGATGAGCCGCAGCCAGGAGGCCACCAGGTTGATGGCCAGGACTGTCACGGCAATGGCACACCCGGGAATGGTCACCAGCCACCAGGCCATGAACATGTAGTTTTTGCCCATGGCCACATCCAGGCCCCAGGACGTGGCCGGCGGCTGGATTCCCAGTCCCAGAAACGACAGCGCCGCTTCCGCCAGAACGATCCGGGCAAATTCCAGGATGCCCAGGGTCAGCAGCGGAGAGGTCAGATTCGGCAGGATATGCCGGAACAGAATTCTGGGCCACCGGCATCCCACCACTTCCGCCGCCTCCACATAAGGCGACTGCCGGATGGACAGCACGGCGCTGCGGGTCATCCGTCCATACACCATCCACCCGTTCAGGGCCAGCACCACCACCACCGTGGTCAGACTGGGGCCGATCACCGCTAAAATGATCAAGGCCAGCAGCAGTCCGGGAAACGCCACCTGGGTGTCGATCCACCGCATGATAAACGCATCCGTCCGGCCGCCCAGATATCCGGCCATCAATCCCATGACCACACCGAAACCGCCGGCGCACAGCACCACGGCCGCCCCCACCCACAGGGACACCCGGGCCCCGTGAATGGCGCGGGACAGCACGTCTCTGCCCAGATGATCCGTGCCCAGCATATGGTCCCAGGTGCCTTTGTCATACCACACCGGCGGGGCCAGCCGGGCCGTCAGGTCCTGGGCCGCCGGATCATGGGGCGCGATATAAGGGGCAAACACGGCCATGAGCACCAGGCAGGTGATCAGAATCACACCGATCAATCCGGGCTTGTCCCGTTTCAGTTCCCGGCCCAGCTCACATACGCTGTCCCACCATTCAAACCGGTTTTCAGCCAGGGCCTGTTCCAGGGTATCGGTCCGGGGTGGTGTCATGTCAGTTTCAGTCTCGGATCAATGAGTTTATAGATAAAATCCATGGCAATGTTGATGACCACCACACACACAGCCGCCGTGAACACAATGGCCTGAATCAGGATCAGGTCTTCTCTTTCAATGGCCTGGATCGCCGTCAATCCGATGCCCGGCCAGGCAAACACGGTCTCTACCACCACGGAATATCCGGCCAGAGACCGGATCACTTCCCATCCCACCAGGGTCATGATGGGAAGACCGGCATTGCGCAAGGCATGCAGCCCCACCACCCGGACAAAAGGCAGCCCCTTGGCAAAACTGGTTTTGACATACTGCCGGTTGAGTTCGTCGATCATGGAGGACCTCACCAGCATCACCAGTCGTGCCAGGGTCGGCAGCCCCATGGTCAGGGCCGGCAGAAGAATATGGGAAGGGGTACCGGCCCCGGAGGTGGGCAGGATCTTGAACTGCACGGCAAACACCACGATGAACAGGAGACCCAGCCAGAACTGGGGCACGGACAATCCCAAAAGACTGCCGAACACCGTGACCCGGTCCACCATTCCGCCGGGCCGCAACGCCGCGATGATCCCTAAAGGAATCGCCAGGACACAGGCAAATCCGATGCCCACAACGGTCAGCAGAATGGTCATGGGCAGTTTTTCAAACACGATCTCCATGGCCGGCCGTTTCTGCCACAAAGAATCACCGAAATCCAGCCGGGCCATATTGCCCATAAATTCCATAAACTGAATGGGAATGGGGCGGTCCAGTCCCAGTTTTTTTTCAAACGCGGCCCGCTGTTCCGGGGTGGACTCCAGGGGCAGCATCACCTGAACCGGGTCTCCCACCATGCGGGTCACCACAAACACGATGACCGTCACCCCTAAAATCACAATCAGCCCGTGAATCAGACGTCTGTAAATGAAACGGCCCATTATGCCGGTGATACGTTGATTTTTACGGCACGGGGATACAGCACTCCGGCCCTTGGGCTGAGCAGTTTTACCGGCATGTCATCTCCTGAACCAGCAGCCGTGCGTCCACGCGCCCGGGCCAATCCAGACGCTGACTCAGGCCGTAAATGTCCTCGATATTCAACAGCCACACAAAATAGGCCTGGTCATAGGCCCGTTTGACAGCCTGATGATACAAATTTTTCCTTTTTTGCTCATCCGTTTCAGACCGGGCCGTATCAATGAGCGATGCCAGGGTGGAATCTGTGTTGGAAGCCCCCACACCCCCGGCCTTGTAATAGGCGGAAAAGCTTTTGTCCGCATCTAAAAGTTCATTGGAGGAAACCACAAAGATGGCATCGGCCCGGGTCTTGCGGTCGAACAGCCGGTTGAGGTATTCATTGAATTCAAAAATCCGCACATTGACCTTTAATCCGGCCTGCTCCCAGTATCCGGCCACGGCTTCCACAAGATCCCTGTCTTTAAGCCATCGGCCGCTGGTACCGATCAATTCAATGGTCTGGCCCTTGACCCCGGCCCCTTCAATCAGCTTTTTGGCTTTGTCCGGGTCGTAGGGATACGCTGTGACCTGATCATTGTAGCCAAAGAAAGAAGGGCTTAACAGCTGGCCCTGGGCCACCTGGGCATATCCCTCGAACAGACCGTTGGCCAGGGCCATCTTGTTCACTGCCAGATTCAAGGCCTGTCTCACTTGCGGATCTTTTGTGATGCCGCTGTCCGCATTCAAAATGACAATGGGATGTTCCAGCCCCAGCACATTCACTGATTTGGGCACATGGCTGGTGAACTCGGGTAGCAGATTGGTGATCAGATCAAACTCCCCTGCCATGAGACCGGCCAGCCGGGTGCCGGGTTCTTCAATGAACCGGTATCTGACGGCCATGATCTGGGGGGCATCCCCCCAGTAATCGTCATTGCGGACCAGATCGATGTGCTGGCCCCGCTGCCAGGTCACAAACCGGTATGGGCCGGTCCCCACAGGATTCTCGGCAAACCTGGAATCTTTGGAATGCACGGGTGGCACCACCTTGAGCCAGTACAGCCGGGAGGGCAGAATGGGATCGGGTCCGTCTGTGATCACATGCAGGGTCAGATCACCCGTGGCCCGGGCCGCCTTGATGGTGGAAAAAAACGAAATCTGCTCGGAATTGAAATCCGGATCGATCACCCGCTGGATACTGTAGACCACGGCATCCGCGTTCAACGGTTCTCCGTTGTGAAACGTGATGCCGGGCCGCAACGTCACCTCCCAGGTGTCCGGCGCCACCAGTCTGGGCATTTGCGCTGCCAGAGACGGAATCAAATCCCCTTCCCGGGTCCGGGTGAGCACGGTGTCATAAATATTGTCGTTCACGGCCCGTTCCCCCCCGTCCTCCCGGATCTGGGGATCCAGGGTGGTGGGCTCAGAACCCAGCGCAATGGTTATTTGCTTTGTCTGCGCCCATCCTGAACCTGTCAAAAACATACCCATCCAGACTGCTGCCAGAAATAGACATCCCCTTTTTTTCATGGCCCCTCCTCATTGTCAGACATAATTGTTTTTTCATCCTTTGGATCCGGCGTGTCACAAAAATCTACCGGTCCTGAACGGATGCCAGAATATTTTTCAACCCGGCTTTTTCCATTTGCCGGTCAATTCCTGCCGGGTCCGTGCGGTACCGCCCTTTTTGTTTCATACGATCAAACAGCACTGAACCGGAAAAGGTGAATTTCAGTCCCAGGCCTTCCGGGGTCTGCATCTGCTCCCGCACAAACGTGATGGCATCCCCGATCACGGATGCTTCCGGGAGGGTCAGCACGGTTTTCCCCCGCCCCTGGCGCACGGCATTCACCCCGGCCAGCGTTCCGGTGCAGATGGCTTCCGTGTGTCCCACCATGAGCCCGGCTTTTTCCCCGGCACAAAACAGATTGTCCACCCCATCCACTTTTAACGCATCATCCCTGAGTGACATGCCCATATACCGCACGGAATTACCCATGCCGCCGGCATAAGGGTCCTCGAACCGGGCGTTTTCCAGCCCGGGGATTTTTCTGAGCGCATCCAGTGGAAAAAACGGGGTCATGAGCTTGGCATGGCCCGTGTCCAGCAGAATCACATTTTGTTCAAAATCAGCAATGGCATATTGCTGGCAGGCTTTCAAGGACAGCTTCCCGGTCATGCGCAGGTCCTCATCCAGAGGGATCACCGCCACCCCGGTGTCATTGAGCTGTTTGCGCAGGTCCGGGGACAAGGATTCTTTGTGAAGCTTGCAGGATCCGCTCACGGCACCGGTCTGGTCCCCTTTTTTCCCGTTGACTTCAGCAACGCCTGCTTTGGCGGCAATGCTGACCCGGCCCCCGAATGAATGGCATCTGAGAATGCACATGGCACACCCATTGCCGTGTCTGGCGCAATTGGCCGGCGGTCCGGCCGTGCCTGTGGTTTCAATAAACGCATCCCCCTGGAACCGGATTGTTTTGCCGGCCTGTTTTCCCAACACAGTGGTGATCCGGTTTTTATCCATTTCCACCTCCGTGATCCGGCACCCGGTTTCAATGCAGATGCCGGATGCTTCCAGAAACCGCCGGATCTTGGGCTCCATGGTGGAAACATCGTATAATGAGGCATGAAGATGTCCCGGAAACGTGATGTCTTTGTGGATAAAATTGGATTCAATGACTGTAAACAGATCACCGCCCCCTAAGGCTTTGAGTTCTTCCGTGGCAGTGAGCCGGCCGTTGTTCCGCATGATGCCGCCCACAAGGCCTGTACCTAAAAGCATGTCCGTTCTTTCCACCAGGACCACATCGGCTCCCTGTTTTTTAGCGCTGACGGCTGCGGCACATCCGGCCCAGCCGCCACCGATAACGATAACCCTCATATTTTTTCTCCGTTCCGGATAATTCGTATTGGATTGAAAGACTTATTATTTTGAAAAATCCGGTTTTTATTGTCAACCTATTTATCACTTCCACGTCCAGATTTTTGTTTTCGGGTGTTTACATTCCTCCAATTTGGAATACTATGTTCCAGACATAAACTGAAACGAAAGACGCTGACGCATGCCCAGTCAACCTGAACAGCACGCCCTGAAAGAACCGGAACCGGACACATTGTCCCGGGAACAGCTCAATCCCATTGTTTTTTTAACGGGTATTTTCTTTTTCAACATGCTTTCCCGGCTGGGAATGGCCCCGTTACTGCCGGATATCAAAATAGATCTGGCGTTAAGCCACAGCCAGGCAGGGGGCTTATTTTTTCTGATTTCATCCGGATATTGCATCAGCCTTTTTGGATCCATATTTTTAACACCGCGGTTCTCCCACCGGCATCTGATTATCGCTTCCGGCCTTGCCGTGGGAATCAGCCTGCTTGCGGCCGCAGCCAGTCAGGGGGTGGTGATGCTCCAGGCGGGCATGGTCTGCCTGGGCCTGGCCGGCGGCTTTTATCTGCCTTCGGGTGTGGCCAGTCTGACGGGACTGATTGCCCGGCACCACTGGGGCAAAGTGCTGGGGCTTCACCAGCTGGCCCCGAACCTGGCATATATCATCGCCCCTTTGGCTGTGTCTTTGTTTGCGGCATGGCAACATTCCTGGCGCATGGTGCTGGTGGTTTACGGCACGGCATCCCTGATTCTGGCGATTACCTATGCGGTCCGGGGAAAAGGAATCACGGACCGGACAGACCCGCCCGGGCTCAACATATTCGCCACCCTGCTCCATACGCCGGCAATCCCGATCATTGCTGTGCTTTTCATCCTGGGAATGGGATTGAATCAAGGGGTATTTGTCATTTTGCCCCTTTATCTGGTGTTTGACCGGGGAATCGATCCGGAAACCACCCATATCATGCTGGCGGTCTCCAGGGTCGTGGCATTCAGCATGCCCCTGGCCGGGGGATGGCTGGCCGACCGGTTCGGCCCCCGTCCAATCATTTTATCTGCGTTGTTTTTAAGTGCTTTGGGAACGTTTTTTATGGGGTGGCTGCCCGGGACATGGGTCTGGCTGGCCCTGATCCTTCAGGCCGGGGCTGGTGTGTGTGTGTTTCCCTTGTGTTTTGCCATCATGGCCATGGTCACCACGCCTCAAATCCGGCCGGTGGCGGTTTCCGTGGTGGTACCCCTGGCGCATTTCCTGGGATCCGGGCTGGTGCCGTTCGGCATCGGCATCCTGGCGGAAACCGGGCGGTTCAACATCGGATTTGCCGTTCTTGGCGGGGTCACGTTCCTGTGCCTGCCCTTGATCCGGACGTTGAAAAAACAATCGTAACACCAAAAAATTTTAAGAAAAAATCGATGCCGATTCTCAGGCATTTGAAAAAAGAAATTCGATTCGTTCCCGGCTTTTCACCAGATCATCCGTATTGGCTGAAAACACTTCAAAGGTGATGGTATCATCATACCCGGCCTGTTTAAGGGATGTCACCAATGATTCAAAATCAATGTTGCCTTTTCCCACAGCCATGTGATCATCTTTTTTTCCGAAATTGTCACTGATATGCACATGACCGATATGCCGGGCCAACCGGGTGACAAACTCTCCCAGCCGTGTCTGTTCTGGATCTCCGATATTGGCGTGTCCGGCATCCAGGGTCATCTTCAGCCCGGGAAACGCCTTGAACAGATCCATAAACGATTCGGGCTCAAAATTCAGATGATATGAGGGAAACATGTTCTCAAAACACAGCTGCATGTTCAGGCCCCGGGCATGGGCCACAATGGCGGTCAACGCGGTATGGGCATATTTTTTGGCCGCATCCATGGCAAACATCCCCATGCCCGTGATATACCCGGGATGCAGCACGGCTTTGTGAGCATTGATTCTGGCTGCGGCATCCAGGGAATGTTTCATTTCATCCAAAGACGCTTGGCGGATCGCCGGTGTCAGATCCGGCGTGTACACAAAACAGGGCAGATGGCAGATCACGGGCATGCCTGTCTCTTCCAGGGTTGCTATAATCTGATTTTCCAGCTCACAAATCTTGGTCCAGTGCCCTTCGGGCGGATCCATGGACAGTTCAAAATAATCAAACCCCAGATCCGCCACTCGTTTTATTTCTTCACATACCGGCTTGATTGGAAAACCCGATGCCCCGTATTTCATATTCATATCCTTTTCATTGCAGTGTCTGCTTCATTGCCGCGTCTGGTCAATTGGCCAATTTTTTCAGAAACCGTCCCAGTTCCTTTTCCACGCGCTGTTTCAACTGCTCCACGGCCTCAGGTGAGGTGCCGGTTAAAATCGAGGTGATCACGCCCTTGATATCCGGCTGAATGGCCGGATCGGCCAGTGGCCCCCGGATAAATATGGGAACGGGAATTCCGGCAAACTCGGCCAGTTCGCTGCCTGCCTGGCCTTTGGAGGTTTCCACCACTGTGACCACTGCTTTGTAGTCAATGGTTTCCTTAACGATATCCACCACGGTTCCGGTCCCTGATACCCGCAGGGCCGGGGATTTTCCCGACAGATCGTCCAGAACGACCACCCCGTTTGTCACCACGGGATTTCCGGCAAGTTCGGTAAAATCGGTTTCTTCCTCTTCTGACACGGAAAAAGTCCGGGTATCCCCCAGGGATTTGAGGCTGCGCAGAAATTTTCCCACATTAAACCCGATCACGGCCCCGTTTTTGAACAAAAAAGACAGATTCCCGTTCAACTGCTGTGTCATGGCATTCACGGTTGCCCCGCGGGTGGTCAAAACAGCGGTGATATCTCCGGTTCCCCGGATCATGGCTTTTTCAGTCATATCATCCAGCAAAGGTTCAACCTCAATCCCTTGCAAGGACGAATCCATGGTGAGCAACGGAATATCTCCGGCGGCATCCAGCATCACTTTTCCGTTATACTCCCCATTATAAAGGGTTGCAGACAGCGGCGCGGCATGGATGACCCCGTGTTTGGCCATCAGTTTTGCCTGAACCCCGGACAAAGAGGCCCCGGAAACAACCAGATCATCGATGGCCAGGGCTGCGTTGATTTTCAGGTTCCGAACCAGTGTCACAGGAATTCGGGTACCGGCTCCGGCAGCAAGCGTTTCCGGCGTCACGGGGACCGATCTGTGTTTTTTTCCTTTTGCCCCCTTGGGTGGCTTGGGTGCCTTGGGCAGATACAGGTCCACATTGATCCGGTCAACAGCCAGGTCCATCGTGATGTCCGGATCTGAAAAGTCGGCTATCCCAAAACTTCCCTTCAGGTGTGTCTCATCCACAACCCCGGACAGACCGGTCAATTGGATATCTTTTGTCGAACCGGCAAACCGGGTTTCCAGACCCACTTTCTTGAATACCCGGGCATCCGCCGTGTCCGGCAAAGACAAGGCCAGTGTTTTCGCAAGTTGCCGCAGATTGAATGGGGCCGCAGAAATGGTCCCCGTGTACACGGGATCGGTGTGGATTTTTTCAACAGCCAGGCTGCCGGACACGGCCACATCCATGCCTGAGAGGGAAAAACCCGGCAGTTCCAGGCGCTGCTGATTCATCTGCCAGTGCACGGGGGCATCCAGGGTCACGGAAAACGGCCCACTGGAAATTTTTTTTCCGGCAAGGCCCAGGCGGATCTGCACCGGATCCAATGTCAGGTTCCCCTGTTTTCCAGTGAACCGCACCTCTGCTGCCACCGTGTCCAGAAAATCACCCGGCACGGGGTGATCCAGGGCATGGAACAACCGGTTCAGATGCCTGCCTTCCAGAACCATCTCACCTTCCATTTCCGCGCGGCCGGTGCCCAGATTATGAGCTGCGACATTGCCATTGAGGGTGATGCCCAATGCCGCAATATCCAGGGCCGGTACCAGGACCCGGCCCCGGCTTAAATCCATATCCACGTCCATGTTCACATGAAATGCCTTTTGGCCGGTCCGGGCCAGGTGTGCGGATAATGGCCCGCCTTCAATAATCTGTAACAACAGGGTCAGGTCATTTCCGGCTATATCCAGATCCATGTCGATCCGGGGGATGACAGCCCCCATATTGCCCAGCACAATAGTCCCCGTGACATCCGTTCCCAGTCCGGATGCTGTCAGATTTTTGACAGATACGGTGTCTTGTGGCAGATCCATTTCCACCCGGCAGGCCAGATCCAGGTCTGCCGGGTTTTTTCCTAAAATCGGTCCGGCAAGCTGGGCCTGGAATATCATGGGATCGATCTGGTACTGACCGGAACCCATATCAAAAACAAAGGTTCCCTCAAGTCCGGCGTTTCCGGAAATCTTTGGGGACGTGCCCGTACCGTTGAACGTCAGCTGCCAGTCCACGGGAGCGCCCGGCACCACTTTGCCTGTTGTCAGATTCAGATCGGTAAGGGTATATTTTTTCCCTGTGGACCGGTCGTCAAAACTGAAACGGGCATCTTGAATGCGCACCCCGCCGTTCAGCAGCACGGCCAGATTTTTCAGATCAAATCTTTTTTTCGATGATGCAGCGGACGGTTTGTGCGGCTTTATTTTATCGGGCGAACGGCCCTGAGTTTCCCAATTGGCCTTGCCGGCCTGATTTCTAGCCAGATGGATATGCGCCCCTTCAAGCACAATGGTGTCCATTTCAATCTGTTTTTTCAGCAACGGCAATGTCTTGACCTGGACCATGGCATAATCAGCCGTCAACAGGGGCACATCCCCGAATCCCGGGGCGTTTTCCAGTAAAATTCCGGACATCTCCAGATGCAGCCAGGGATAATACTTCACACGCAAGTCCCCCTGGATCTCAAAGGTCCGGCCCACCTGCTGACTCACCTTTTTTGCGACATAGTCCTTATACCGGTTCGGATCCAGGTTCAAAACAATGACGGCCCCAGCCACTGCCACCAGAATCAATATTCCCAGCCCGGATAAAGTCAGCAAAAACACTTTTTTCATGGAGATGTTCCTTTACACACATTGAAAAAGATATGATCAAAACAGGAACGGTCTGAATCACCTCTTTTGTTTGTAACCCGCCTGATATAAGGTATACAGGATCATGGCCGCGATTTCAATCATTTCAAATGTGTCTTATCCCCCCTTTCTCTGGAACAAGGGTTTATTTTTTATCCTGAAATACGTATAAGTTAAATTTTACATAAAAAAGGAAGGGTCATGGCTTTTAAGGTATTTGTCGACGGCCGGGAAGGGACCACGGGATTGCAGATCATTGATTATCTGTCATCACGCAAAGATATTGAACTGCTTGAAATCGATGCCGATCTTCGCAAAGATCCCGGGGAAAGACAACAATTAATCAACCAGTCGGATGTGACATTTCTATGCCTGCCGGATACGGCTTCCAGAGAATCAGCGTCCCTGGTCACAAATTCAGACACCTGCATCATCGACGCCAGCACGGCATTCAGGACCCACCCGGACTGGGTGTATGGACTGCCGGAAATCGCGCCTGAACAGCGGGATCTGTTAAGAAAATCCAAAAAAATCGCCAATCCCGGGTGTCATGCCACCGCGTTTGTGCTCGGGGTGCATCCCCTGATCAAAGCCGGCATCATGCCGCCGGACTATCCGGCCTGCTGCTACTCCATCACGGGGTACAGCGGGGGGGGCAAAAAACTGATCACGGCCTATGAACAATCGCATACCCCTTCTTTGGACAGTCCGCGGCATTATGCCCTGGGCCTGATTCACAAGCATCTGCCGGAAATGATGGTGCGCACCGGACTGACTGCAGAACCGGTCTTTACGCCTGTGGTGGCTGATTTTTACAAAGGCCTGGCCGTGACCACGTTTCTTCACACGCGCCTTTTGACAAAAAAAACGACCCCGGCAGACATCCGGCAACTGCTTGCCCGATATTACCAGGATGAACCGTTTATCCAGGTGTTTCCCTTTGACGATGAAACCAACCTGGATAATGGATTTTTTGATGTACAAGGGTGCAACCATACCAACCGGGCCGATATATTCGTGTTCGGCAATGATGAAAGGATGGCGGTCATCACCCGCATCGACAACCTGGGCAAAGGGGCCTCCGGTGCCGCCGTCCAGTGCATGAACATCCATTTGGGCCTGGATGAAACAACCGGGCTGGCCTAGTTGCGCCCCCCTTGACCGCCCTTTATCTTTGATTTCAACGGTGAAATCAAATGTTGGGACATAAACCCTGGATTTCTGTGCCCCATTCAAGTATAACCCCGTACCATGAAACCGGATACATCCACCATCGATATCAAGGCCATGGCCCTGCTGATCATTTTGTGCGCCTCCTGGGGATTGAACCAGGTGGCCATTAAAGTGGCTGTTGCCGACATACCGCCCGTGCTCCAGGCCGGCATCCGGTCCATCGGCGCCACCTGCCTGATGCTGGGATGGATGACCATCAAAAAAAAGTCTTTGCTGGAAAAAGACGGCACCTTGGTGTGGGGGCTCATCTGCGGATTACTGTTTTCGGCTGAATTTGTTCTGATCTATTGGGGGCTTGAGTTCACCAATGCCTCCCGGTCCACCATTTTTTTGAATACATCCCCGTTTGTGGTGGCCTTAGGCGCCCATTTGTTCATCCGGGCAGAATACCTGTCCCGAATCCAGATCATCGGCATGGTGCTGGCATTTGCCGGTATTCTGGTGGCGTTTCATGACTCTTTGAACCTGCCCGATTCGGAGATGATCAAAGGAGATATCATGCTGATGGGGGCAGCCGTGTTCTGGGGGGCCACCACCGTGGTGATCAAGGCAAGCCCCCTGGCAAAGGTTTATCCGGGCAAAGTACTGCTGTATCAGCTCGGGGTATCTGCGGTTATCCTGCCGTTTGCGTCCCTGTTTTTGGGCGAACCGCCGGTTCAGACCCTGGCCCCTCTGGTGATCTCAAGCCTGATCTATCAGACGGTCTGGGTGGCGTTTATCACCTATGTGACCTGGTTCTGGCTGATCCGCACCTATCCGGTCTCCCGGCTGGCACCGTTCACGTTTCTGACACCGCTGTTCGGTGTCCTGGCAGGGTCATGGCTTTTGGGGGAAACCGTGACGATTTATCTTTTGTGCGCCCTGGCCATGGTGGGCGCAGGCATTTACCTGGTCAACCGCAGATAAAGGGCGTCGCTGTATCTGACCCATCCATCCCCGTTATGCCCTTTTTGACAGAATTTCAATGTGGCACCCGGATCAAACCCCCGGGGTTTTTATAATCATTTATTTTTATTTTTTTTAAGGAGTTTATCATGAGCGGTAACGGCGGCAATCCCATCAACATCGATTTTCAGGTAGACAGAACACACCTTTACCGGGAAGAAACCATCACAGATCTGAAAATTGCCAATATTCAGAAATTAACCCCGATTCTTCCAGACGGGTCAAACGATCCTTCCAGAGAAACCGTTTTTGTGGGAAACACCCAGCTGGGCACCCCCCATGGCCCGGTTCCGATTCAAGCCCGGCTGAAAGCCACAACGCTGGATCAGGCCATGGACGAATTCCCCCAGGCCATGGAAGCAGAGACCCGGAAAGTGATTCAGCAGTTCCAGAAAATGGAGGCGGAACAAAAACAATCCAATGATTCCCGGATCATCGTTCCCGGGGTTCAATAACGATTCCCCAAAAAAGAACCCGGCTTCCGGAAAGGGGATCCCAAAAGCCGGGTTTGCGTCTGGGTGCGTTGTTGGAAGATGGGATTGGAGGGATATGAATGCCCGCCAGACGCACTTTCAAGGCCGCTACCTGGTGGGATTGGGGTTATGTTGGGATGGCCCCACTCAGGTATACCCAATTGATTACGCCAGTCAATCCGGCTTGTCAATTCGGGAAAATCCCCTATCGGCCCTAGGTAAAACTCCCTAGTTCAGGGGATTTCATTGACGGACATAAGTATGGATTTTCCTTAAAATCAAGAGGGTTGCCTGTTTACGCAACCGGCGCATCCAACAGCCAATCCCGTTTTTTTCCAGGGGATTTTCATACGCTTTTTTTTCATGTATGATCCATACGTAGTAAAAACATCATAATATTGAAAGGACAGTGCCATGCCGATTGCAGACAAAATGGTGAAAATGGTGGAAGCGGCTTCCATGATCCGGAAGATGTTTGAAGAAGGCATCCAGATGCGGGAAAAATTCGGGGCCGACCATGTATTTGATTTTTCCCTGGGAAATCCGGATGTTCCCCCGCCCGCCGCCGTGAAAGAGACCCTGCTTGATCTGATCGATGATCCGAAAGTCACCCATGGGTACATGCCCAACCCGGGATATCCCCAGGTCCGGCAGGCCGTAGCAGAGTATCTGAACAAAGAATTCGGGGCGGAACTGACCCCTGATCTGATCGTCATGACGGTCGGTGCGGCCGGCGCGCTCAACGACTGCCTCCGGGCACTGATCAACCCGGGCGAGGAACTGCTCACCCCGGCGCCTTATTTTGTAGGATACAACCAGTATGCGTTCGTGGCCGGGGCCACCTTGATCACGGCCCCCACCCGCCCGGATTTTCACCTGGACCTGGAAGCCATCCAGACCGCCATCACGGAAAAAACCCGGGTCGTGCTGATCAATTCACCCAACAATCCCACGGGCGCGGTCTATTCAGCCGAAGAACTGGACGGGTTGGGCCGGGTTTTGGAAGCGGCCAGCAAAAAATTCGACAAACGCATCTACCTGATATCCGACGAACCCTACCGGAAAATCGCCTATGACGTGACGGTTCCGTCCGTATTTGATGCCTACGATCACACCATTGTCCTGACTTCCTATTCCAAGGAACTGTCTTTGGCCGGTGAACGCATCGGTTATCTGGCCGTGCATCCCAAAGCGGAAGATGCCAGACTGGTTGCGGGTGCCGCCGGCGTGGCCAACACCATGATGTATGTCAATGCCCCGTCCCTGTTCCAGCAGGTGGTGGGACGGCTGCAAGGGGTCACCGTGGATATCGATATTTACCGCCGGCGCCGGGATATTTTCTGCCAAGGCCTTAAAGAGGCCGGGTATGAATTCGACGTACCGGCCGGCGCATTTTATCTGTTTCCCAAAAGCCCCATTGAAAATGACGTGGAATTCGTCACCCTGCTCAAGGACCAGAACATCCTGGCCGTGCCGGGCACGGGATTTGGCGGCCCCGGCCATTTCAGGCTGTCCTATGCCGTGCCGGACAAAACCATCATTAATTCTTTGCCCGGATTCAAAAAAGCCATGAAAAGCATCAAATAACCTGTTTTTCTTGTCAGAAAACGTCCGGGGGCCCGTGGTTGAAACACCGGCCCCCGGATACTTTGATTGATGGGCGATGCCCTTTATTTGCCCTGTCTGGGTTTGGGCAGATTTTCCAGATCCTTGAGGGCTGCATCGATCTGGGCCTGGGGCAGATCATGATCCGCCAGGTTGCCCCTGAAATAAGATTCATAGGAAGCCATATCCACCAGGCCATGACCGGACCAGTTGAACAGGATCACTTTTTCCTTGCCTTCTTCTTTGGCTTTTAACGCCTCCCGGATGGCCATGGCCACGGCATGGTTGCATTCCGGGGCGGAAATATATCCTTCGGACCGGGCAAAGGTCAGTCCGGCCTTGAAGGTTTCCATCTGATGAATGGCTTCAGGCCGGATGATGCCGTCTAAGACCAGCTGGCTCACCAAAGGAGACATGCCGTGGTACCGCAGCCCGCCGGCATGGATGGGGGCGGGCACGAAATTATGACCCAGGGTGTACATGGGCAGCAACGGGGTCATATGGACCGTGTCCCCGAAATCATAGGCAAAGGGGCCCCGGGTCAGGGTAGGACAGGATGTCGGTTCCACGGCAATGATGTCGATCTCTTTACCGTTGATCTTGTCTCTGGCAAAGGGAAAGGACAGGCCGGCAAAATTACTGCCCCCGCCCGCACTGCCGATGATCACATCCGGATAATCCCCGGCCATTTCCATCTGTTTCATGGCCTCCAGCCCGATGATGCTCTGATGGATCATCACATGATTGAGCACGG
Source organism: Desulfotignum sp. (assembly GCA_021737695.1). Classification (GTDB taxonomy): domain Bacteria; phylum Desulfobacterota; class Desulfobacteria; order Desulfobacterales; family Desulfobacteraceae; genus Desulfotignum. The sequence goes on from JAIPDL010000052.1 coordinate 18,908, forward strand.
ATCCCAGGGCATATTTGGTATTTTCATCAGCCACGGCTTCCTCCACGGCTTCGGAAATGGCCATGCCCAGAGATCCCGGCGAATCCGGATCTTTTTCCAGAATGGACCGGCCGGCACTGGTTTCCGTGGAAGGGCTGGCCGTGCAGTTGGCCCCCCAGGTTTCCATCATCAGCCGGCGGTAGGGTTTCTGGTTGTAGGAAATTTTTACCATGAACACCTTGCATTCGATGCCGAAAAACGCGCAGCACATGGCCAGACTGCTGCCCCACTGCCCGGCGCCGGTCTCCGTGGTAATCTTTTTGGTACCCGCCACCTTGTTGTAATAGGCCTGGGCCAGGGCCGTGTTGGGCTTGTGGGATCCGGCCGGGCTCACGCCTTCGTTCTTGAAATAAATCCGGGCCGGGGTGTCCAGGGCTTTTTCCAGATTCCGGGCCCGGAACAGTGGCGACGGCCGCCAGATGGCATATTTGTCCAGGATCTCTTCGGGAATATCGATCCACCGCTGGGTGCTCACTTCCTGCTCGATGAGATTCATGGGGAAAATCGGGGCCAGATCCTCGGGACCGCAGGGCTGCCCCGTGCCCGGATGCAGGGGCGGTTCCATGGGCGTGGGCAAATCGGCCATGATGTTGTACCACTGCCGGGGCATTTCCTGTTCAGTCAATAAAAATTTCTGGGTTTTCATGGGATCTCCTTTAATGGCAAAATTGATATTTTTTTGACGGCTGACATATCGCTTATTTTCATTTTTTGATAAAAGAAGACGGATCGCTCATAAACGCCTTGTAAAGGCGGTAATACTCCGTGTCTTCATACAAAACAGACGTAATTTCCGGCCCGTTGAAATTATAGATCACGGCATCCGGACAGGCCAGAAGAATGGGCGAATGGGTGGCGATCACAAACTGGGCATGGCCTTTGCCGCTTTCACTCATGATCAGATTGAGCAGTGCCACCAGGGATTTAGGAGACAGGGCCGTCTCAGGCTCATCCAGAAAATACAAACCCTTGCGCTGATACCGGTTGGAAAAATACGACATCAGCGACTGGCCGTGGGACTGGGTGATCAGCGATTTTCCCCCGAAATAATCCAGCATGGGCCGGTCATTGAGGGCCCATTCTTCCAGTTTTCTGGCAAAATGGGAAAAAATCTGGGATCCAAAATATGATCCCGGCACGGGTCCCTGGTCCCAGGTCACGGTCAGATGGCGGTGCAACTGATTTTCATGGTGGTTGGTCTCGCACCGGAGCAGAAACTCCGGCTCCCAGATATGAATGCCGCAGCAAAGCCCCAGGGCCTTGAGCACGGTGGATTTGCCCGTGCCGTTCTCCCCGCAGAACAACGTAATCCCCTGGTCAAGCGCCAGGGTTTTCGTCCGGTTCAGAATCTCCAGACAAAACGGATATGCATTTGTGTCCGGAAAGGTGTCGCTGTGAATGGCCACCTGTTTCAGGAACATGGGCCCTGCCCGCCATCTGTGCCGGAAGGATTCTGTGATACCCGGTCCTGGGCCTGCCGGATCAAATCCATCAATGTCTGGACCTTGGGCCGGCCCTGGTTCATGAATGCCGCGGCAAATTCGTCTTTTGACAGGGTCTGTTTAAAATAGGCAGCCACATCAAAATGGCCATGCCAGCAGTCCAGTGTTTTAAAGCAGGGAGTCCCGGTATTTTCTACCCGGCAGTAGCTGAAAGGCACCTGATGCCCCAGCCGGGGGCACCGGATTTTAAAATCGTCTGACGGCAATGCCGAAGAAAATGTGCGCATTGTTCCTCCTGTGTGTCGTTTTGTACTGTTTATGAGAAACACGCACACAAGTCAAGCATTATCCGCAGACGTTTCGAGTCAAAACGGCATATCATCCTCTTCAGGATCTTCGTCATTGAACATCATCATCTCGTTTGCCACATCGAGAAACACCCCCAGGGATTCACTCAGATTTTTTACAATTCGGCTTTAGGCTTCTTTTTCATCCATTTTTTTGGCCTTTCCCATCGCCTTGATTGCAACACCCAGCTCTTTTATCAGCCCATCCATCACTCTATCAACTTCCATACAACCTCCTGTGTTTCATTTGTTTCGATAATTTTTGCGTCCCTTCATGTTTTCACAATCATAGTCATTGCCGCCAAAGATACACCATGATACTGCCCAGGGCAAGTGCGGCCGGGCAACTGTAATCTTTTCAGCTTTATCCCAGTTGATGTATTCAGTAGAGTCATGAGTTGCCCAAAACTCTGTTTCTTCTTCGTTTGTTTGCTGCCCGGCCTGCATAAGGGCATTCATGTGTTGACACTTTTTTTGACTGAACTATATTAATACAGATTTTGGCTGTGGCCGGGTTCCGGCCATGTGAGAACTGCGGATATAAAGGAAAGAGTATGGAAGAGATCAAGGCGGCCATTGCAGAAAACCATTTGATGATCAGCCGGATTAGAAAAGAGATTGCCAAGCGGCTGGTGGGCCAGGAAAAGCTGGTGGACAGTCTGTTGACAGGACTTCTCACAGGCGGTCACGTGCTCATCGAAGGGGTGCCGGGACTGGCCAAGACCTCGGCGGTCAAGGCCCTGGCATCAGCCGTGCATGCGGATTTCAAGCGCATCCAGTTCACCCCGGACCTGCTGCCGGCCGATCTCACCGGCACGGAGATTTTCCGGCCCAAGACCATGGATTTTGTGACCAGAAAAGGGCCGCTGTTCAACCACATTATCCTGGCAGACGAGATCAACCGTGCCCCGTCCAAGGTCCAGTCCGCCCTTCTGGAGGCCATGGAGGAAAAACAGGTGACCATCGGCGAGGAAACCTTTTTACTGCCCTCCCCTTTTCTGGTGCTGGCCACCCAGAATCCCCTGGAGCAGGAAGGCACCTATCCGCTACCCGAGGCCCAGGTGGACCGGTTCATGCTCAAGGTGCTCATCACCTATCCGGACCGGGCCCAGGAACTGGAAATCCTGAAAAAGACCAGTTTTACACCCCCTGATCCCATCGGGCCGGTGATCGATGTGGCGGAACTGGCTGCCATGTCCGCCCTGGTGGAGCAGATCTCTGTGGATGAAAAACTTAAAGAGTACATCGTCAACCTGGTGGCTGCCACCCGGGAGCCGGCGGATTTCGGCCTGGACATGTCCCGGTATATCGATTACGGGGCCTCTCCCCGGGCCACCATCTTTCTTGCAAAGGCGGCAAGAGTCCAGGCGTTTTTAGAGGGACGGGCCTATATCACCCCCCAGGATATCAAGATGGTGGGGCCGGATGTGCTGCGCCACCGGATCCTGCTGTCCTTTGAGGCGGAGGCGGACGAGGTGACCCCGGATGCCATTGTCACGGCATTGTTTGATGCTGTGGAAGTGCCCTGAACATAAACATGATTCCCGCACAGGTGATACAGAAAATCCGGCGGATGCACATCAAATCCCGCCGCACCGTGTCCGGCATCATGGCCGGCCGGTATGCCTCCGTGTTCAAGGGGTCGGGCATCGAGTTCGAGGAGGTGCGCGAGTACTGCCCCGGAGATGATGTAAAATCCATTGACTGGAAGGTGTCGGCCCGCACCGGAAAAACCTTTGTGAAAAAATACAGAGAGGAGCGTGAATCCACGGTCATGCTCCTGGTGGACATGAGCGGGTCCCTGGAGTTCGGCACCTTTTCCGGAAAAAAACTGGAAAAGGCGGCAGAGGTGGCAGCTGTGCTTGCGTTCAACGCCGTGAAAAACAACGACAAGGTGGGGGTGGTGTTTTTCACGGACCAGGTGGAGAAATATATCCCTCCCAAAAAAGGATCCAGCCATGTGTGGCGGGTGATCCAGGAGTTATTCACCTTCCGGCCCCAAGGGCGGGGCACCCGTATTGCCGCCGGTGTGGATTATCTGTCCCGGATCATGAAAAAACGGGCCTTTGTGTTCATCCTGTCCGATTTTCTGGACACAGAGTATGAACACGCCCTGAAGACGGCGGCCCGGCGCCATGAACTCATCGGGGTGCAGATTTATGATCCCGGCATTTTTCATCTGCCGGAAACAGGACTGGTCCCCCTGTCAGATCTTGAAACCGGGCAGACAATACTGGCGGACGCTTTTGACAAACGCACCCGGACCCTGTACGAACAGATCCGGAAAACTGCCCATGCAGATGCCCGGCAGGTGTTTTCCCGGGCGAAAAGCGACCTGCTGGAGATGAAAACCAGTGATTCCGTGCCGGATGTGTTGACCGGTTATTTCAGGACAAGGGAGAAACGGTTCAGATAGATGCAGGATATTCATGACATACATCCGCCTGTCATGGTGGGCATTCCTTCGGATCTCATCCGGATGCTGGCCCTCGCTGCTGCGGTGCTGGCCATTGCAGCCCTGGTGTTTTTGCTGGTACGGCGGTATATCCGGTCCAGAAAGCCCGGGGTTTTGGAGGGGGAGGCAATCCCGGTACCGCCCTTCGAGACCGCCATGAAAGCCCTGGACCGCCTGGGGGTGACCTTGCCTGCCGATCCCAAAGCGTTTTACTTTGACCTGAGTGCCCTGTTCAAGGCATACATCGGCGGCACCTTCCAGATCCATGCCAGCCAGATGACCACCAGGGAACTGGTAAAAGCGTTGCGGCACACAGACATGGACCGGGATCTGGTCACCCGGATATCCCGGTTCCAGAGCCTGTCCGATCCCTTCCGGTACGCGCCCGTGACCCCGGACCCGGCCCGGATGACGGCAGATCTGGACCTGGTGCGCCAGCTCATCCGGGCAGTGGAAAAAGACCGGTTTCCGGATACGTCCGAAACCGGTGAACAGGAGGCCGCCCCATGATGTTCCGGTTCGCCTCCCCCTGGTTTCTGGTACTGCTCATACCTTTACTGGGTTTCGGCATCCACCTGGTCCGCAAAAAACATCGGTCTGCCCTCCGGGTCTCCAGTCTGGCCGGACTCGGGGCAGTGCCGATATCATGGGCTGCCCGGGCATCCGTGTTCCTGCCCTGGCTGAAGATCGCTGCCATTGCCCTGCTGGTGGCGGCCCTGGCCCGGCCCCAGTCCGGCGAGCAGAAAATCACGGTGACCTCTGAAGGGGTGAACATCCTCCTGGCCCTGGACCTGTCCGAATCCATGCAGGCTTTGGACTTCAGAGTGGATGACAAGATCGTCACCCGCCTGGATGCGGTGAAATCCGTGGTGAGCGACTTTATTTTGAAACGGGACGGGGACCGCATCGGCATGGTGGTGTTCGGCTCCCATGCCTTTACCCAGGTGCCGTTGACCCGGGATTACAACACCATCGCATTCATGCTGGAGCATCTTACGATCGGCGCGGCCGGCCCCCGCACCGCCATCGGGGATGCCATCGGGATTTCCTTAAAGCGGCTCAAGGACATCCCGTCCAGATCCAACATCATCATCCTGCTCACGGACGGGGAAAGCAATGCCGGGGAACTCACCTGGCAGGAGGCCGTGGAAATTGCGGCGGCCAGAAAGGTGAAGATCCACACCATTGCCGTGGGTACCAGAGGGGAGGCCCCGTTTCTGGTGGACGGCCTGTTCGGCAGACAATATGTGTACCGCCGGGTGGGGGTGGACCTCAACGCCCTGGAAACCATTGCCCAGCAGAGCGGGGGCAGTTTTTTCAAGGCAGATGACACAGCATCCCTGGAAAAGATATACACCATGATCGACAGCATGGAAAAAACATCCCGGGAAACCCAAAAATGGGTGGAATACAAAGAATTGTTTCCCGGGTTTCTTGCAGCCGGGCTTGGTTTGTTCCTGGTCCATCTGGTCCTGGCCAACACCCGGTTTCTGCGCATACCGTAACCGGATAGGGAGGAAAATCATGACATTTGCCGATCCGAAAATCCTGTTTTTCCTCTGGGCCCTGGTGCCTGCGGCCTGGCTCCTGGTCAAGGGCGTGGTCCAGCGCAAGCGGATTCTGGCCCGGTTTGCCGATCCCGCCGTGCACCCGGATCTTGTGCCCGGGCATGACCCGAAATCCCGGTGGATCAAGGCCGGGCTCATTCTGGCGGCCCTGGTCCTGGCCGTGTTTGCCCTGGCCGGCCCGACCATGGGGTTCCGCTGGGAAAAAACCACGGCAAAAGGGGTGGACATCATGATCGCCCTGGACTGTTCCAGGAGCATGCTGGCCCAGGACATTGCCCCCACCCGCCTGGAACGGGCCAAACGGGAGATCATCGATTTGCTCAGGCTCATGAAATCGGACCGGGCAGGTCTTGTGGCCTTTGCCGGCCAGGCCGTGCTCCAGTGTCCTTTGACCATGGACCATGCCGCATTTCACATCTTTCTTAACGTGCTGACCCCGGATTATCTGCCTGTGGGGGGCACCAATCTTCCGGCCGCCATCGAAGCCTGTTACAACGGATTTGAGGCAGATGCCGATACAGACAAGGCCATCATCCTGATCACGGACGGGGAAAACACGGCAGGCGATGTGTCAAAAATTACAGAAAAAATGGCGGACAGCCGAATCAAGGTGTTTTCCATCGGGGTGGGAGATCCCGCAGGGGCCCCCATCCCGGATCCTGACGGCGGGTTCACCAAGGATGAACAGGGCAACATTGTCATGTCCCGGGTGGATGAAACATGTCTCACAGAGATCGCCCGCCTGACAGGCGGGGGCTATGTAAGATCCGTGGCCGGTGACATGGACCTGGACCGCATCTATACACAAGGCATCCGGGGCACCATGGAGCAGAAAACCCTGGAGCAGGGCAAAAAAAAGGTGGGGGAACAGCGGTTCCAGTGGTTCCTGTTTCCCTGTGTGCTGCTGCTGCTCATGGAACTGTGGCTGCCTGTGACCCGGCGCAGCAGGGCTGCTGGGCTGGCCGCAGCCTGGATGGTGTTCGCACTTGGAATTGGGGGACCCATACCGGCAAATGCCTTTTCCAACCCGGTGCAGCAGGGGGTAACCGCATATGAAGCCGGTGAATTTCAGCAGTCCCGAAACCTTTTCATCGATGCCCAGCTGGAAAACCCGGATGATCCGCGCCTGTACTACAATATCGGTGCAGCCGCCTACAAAGCCGGATCATTTGAGGAGGCGGAAAAAAACTTTGCCCAGGCTGCCCGGTCCCAGGACCCGGAACTGCGGCACAAGGCCCTGTTCAACCTGGCCAACACCCATTACCGCCAGGGCCGCCTGGATGAGGCCATCAAGGGGTATGCATCCATCCTGGAGGCGTTCCCGGATGACCAGAAAGCAAAGGAAAACCTGGAGTTTGTGAAACAGAAAAAACAGGAGCAGGAACAGCAGCAAAAACAACAACAGGACGGGAACACACAGGATCAGGATAATCCGAAGCAGAAAAACAAGGACCAGGATCAAGAAAAACAGGGCTCAGATTCACAGAACAATACAGAGGGACAGGACCAGGCACAACAGAATCCGGAGAACCGGAGCCTGGATGGCCAGAACCATGACCAGCAGGACAACAGCCAGGCCCAAAATCCGGCCGGGCCCCCTCCCGACCCCAAACCGGCACAGGAAGACCAGCCCCGGGGCACAGGGGATGAACAGGAACAGCAGGCGGCCGCAGCACAGGCACAGCCGGCTGCACCGGGGAACCCCGGGGACCAGGCCCTGGAAAACCGCCTCAACCGCCTGGAAGACAAGCCGGGCATGGCCTTGATGCCTGTGGGGCGGCCCCGGGACATACAAAAGGACTGGTAGGAATGATGATCAAACACAGCATATGGGTGATGATACTGGGCATCCTGGTGATGATGCCGGATCCGTGCCTGGCCTTCGGGGTCACGGCCCGGGTGGACAAAACCGCCATGACCCCGGAAGAGGTGCTGTTCCTTCAGGTGACAGTGGAGGGCGGCGACGCACAGGTGGATGCGGGGGCCATCACAGATTTCACCGTGGTTTCCTCCAGCACTTCTTCCCAGCGCAGTTTTATCAACGGAAACTGGTCCCACAAGGTGGTTTACCAGTACCGGCTGGTGCCTGTTAAAACAGGGGACCTCACCATCCCGGCCCTGGCCGTGGTCAGAGACGGGGAAACCCGGATGACCCGGC
>JAIPDL010000053.1 GCA_021737695.1 Desulfotignum sp.
TCGAACCGGATGTCCAGGGTGGTGTCTGATATGTTTCTGTCTGTTTTCATGTCACGCCTCTTTTGCCTTGTATAAATAATAGACCGTTTCTCTGGGAAAACCGTATCCCATGACCTGGCCCAGCACTTCATCTTCTTTGCCCGTCCCGATGCACACCACCAGATACTCTCTTTGAAGGGTTTCGTCCACTACCTTTTTCCAGGTGAACGCATGGGTTTCAAAATAGGCATATGCCATGTGAGACGGATCAAAAATGGATTCTTCGCCCAGTGTCAAATCGTTTTCAAAAATGATGTAGCTGGCCCCTGGGTCCAGCGTCTTTTTGATCCCCATGAAACTGCCGTGGATGGGGCTGTCATGTAACGGTTCGGTCACTGGATATTCATTTCCTCCTTGATATTTTGCGCAACTCTCCTGTGAGAACGGCGCAGGGTCCCCCGTTCTATTTTGAATGGTCAGAAAAAACGTCGGGTTTAGGTTATTGTTTCAACAATCGGCAGTGGAACGGATCTACCCGGATATAGACCTCATCTTTTCTGCGATACGGGGATCGCTTGACAAAATTGATCACATGCAGCAGCTGGCCGTCGGCAATCTCCACAAAATAACTGACCTCTCCCCCCATATAGCTGCGGTCCTTGATTTTTCCGTAAAAATAATTCATTCCCTCTTCCTGCACAAAATCTTTTTGATACCCCAGGGTCATTTTTTGTGCCCGGATCACGATTTCCGCTTTTTCTCCTTGTTCAAAATCTCCCACTGGACTGGCCAGACAGGTGCTGCCGTCGGCCAGCGCCACTTCATAAATGCCGTCTTTACGGGTTGTTTTCACCTGGGCTGCCAGAAAATTGGAGTGCCCTAAGAAATCCGCCACAAAATGGTTGACGGAATTGTTATAAACTTCTTCAGGCTCTCCCTGCTGCTGAATAAATCCGTCTTTCATCACCACCACCTTGTCGGACATGGACAACGCTTCTCTCTGGTCATGGGTGACAAAAATCGTGGTTACTCCCAGTTCCATCTGAAGATTATCGATCTCCCGGCGCATGTCTTCCCTCAGATTTTCATCCAGGGCTGATAAGGGTTCATCCATGAGCAGTACATCCGGCTCAATGACAATGGCCCTGGCCAGGGCAATGCGCTGCTGCTGGCCCCCGGACAGCTGGGACGGCATCCGGTTTCCCACCCCGGGCAGACGCACGGTTTCCAGGGCTTTTTCCACTTTTTCCTTCATTTCGGTTTTGGACACATCCCGGTATTTCAGGCCGAACGCCACATTGTCAAAAATCGTTTTGTGGGGAAACAGGGCATAGTTCTGAAAGATCATGCCCAGGTTCCGCTTGTGGATCGGGGTATCGTTGATGCGCTTTCCCTTGATAAAGATGTCTCCCCGGGTCGGGTTCTCCAGGCCGGCCAGCATCCGCAGCAACGTGGTTTTCCCGCAGCCGGAAGGACCCAGCAGGGTGACAAAGGATCCTTCAGGAATATTCAGATCCATGGGCTGTACAGCCACCAGATCACCAAACCGTTTTTCAATGCCCTTGAATCTGACAAAGGCCGGGTCTTTTGCTTGTGTCAAACCGTGTTCTCCCGTTTTTATCGATAAAATCAGGTCCCCGGCGGCATTCCGCCGCCGGGAGCGCTGTGTCATACTGTGTTACGCCAATCAGGCACCGGCAATGATCCGGTCCCATTTTTCCGCCCATTCGATCTGATGCTTGTTCCAGTAAGCCGGATCCGCAAACAGATACCCGTTCAGCTTGCCCGTGGGATCAAATGCCGGCAGTTTTTTAACGTCATCGGGCATTTCCACTTTGGTGGGGTCCAGGGCCGGCGGATATTTCTGTCCCTGGGCCACGGCAATGGCCGCATCCGGTTCCAGCATGAAGTTGAGCAGCTGCTGGGCCACATCCAGATCCGTGCCCTTGAGCACATACATGTATTCCATCCAGGAATAGGTGCCGTCCGGAGCCAGATATCCGATGGGATGCCCCTGATCCTGGAGGGCTGCCACCCGGCCCGACCAGGCCACTGTGGCAAAGATTTCACCATTGGCCAGCAGGCTCATGAGTTCGGAACCCGATGCCCAGTATTTTTTCATCAGGCTGCGCTGTTCGGTCAGTACTTTCCAGATTGCGTCTATATCCGTGATGTTGTTGGGGCTTTGGCCGGTGTGCAGGGCCGCGTACCACATATTGGTCCGGAAGTCGCCGCCCCAGGATCCCAGCTTGCCTTTGAGGCTTTTTTCATACAGCAGAGACGCCCCCAGTTTTTCCGCATCCGCCTTGGAAATTTCATTGGTATTGTAGGCAATCCCGGTCTGGCCCAGATCGTAGGGAACCGCAGACAGGGTGCCGTTGGTGATTCCCCGCAGGGTGTCGGTCATTTTGGTCATGACGTTTTTGAGATTCGGAATTTTGGACTCATCCAGCACCACCCCGAAATCAAGGTCCGTGTATCTTGCATAATCATACACCGCACTTAAATGCGCAATATTGAACTCCCCGCCGGGCGGTATGGACGCCTTGACCTGGGTTAAAAATGCATCCATGCCTGTGAAGGCCGCATCGATCACTTCGATGCCGGTGGCCTTGGTAAAGGGATCAAAGGCAAATTTACGCAATGCTTCTGATGTGGTGCCTCCCCAGGAATGACAGGTAATGGATTTGCTGGCAAAGGCATTGCCCATCAGGCCGAAAGGTCCGCCTGCCAACCCTAAGGCGGCGCCTGCAATGCCGGCGAACTTGACAAAATCCCGGCGGGTGATGTTTCCTTCCAGATAGTTTTGATACACATCATCCAGCCGTTTTTTCAATTCTTCTCCCATTGTCTTCTCCTTTGTCTCTCATGTTAAAATACCGGACGCACGCCGATCCCAAAGCCGGGTGCTGTCATATTCGATTCAGGGGGTGTTTCCCCTGGCAAATCGCCGGGCCACATAGCCTGCCGCCAGGGGAATCGAAACGGTCAATACAATCATGACGGCTCCCAGGGCGTTGATTTCCGGACTGATGGAGGTTCTGAGCATACTGAAAATCTTGACCGGCACCGTCTGGTTCTGGGCCGTTGCCCAGAACAACGTGGCCGTGACATCATCAAATGAAATGGTAAAGGCAAACAGCATGCCTGCAAAAATGGCCGGTGCCAGCAACGGAAAGGTGATTTCCCTGAAGGTCTGAAACGGGCTGGCCCCCAGGGACAGGGCTGCTTCTTCATATTCCCGCTTGATTCCCACCAGCCGGGCCTGGACAATGAGCAGCACATAGGGCAGGGTCAGCACCACATGGCCGATGAGCAGCAGGGCGAAACTTTTGGGCTGTTGAAGCCACCGGATGAACAGCAGCAGGGCCACACCCAGCACCACTTCCGGGATCATGATGGGGGCAATGAGCATGGTATTTAGAAAATCCTTGCCTCTGAACTCATACCGGATGAATGCCAGGGCCGCGGGCACACCGATGGCGGTGGCAAATATGGCAGTCAAAGATCCCAGCACCAGAGAGTTTTGAAAAGCCTCCATGATTGTGGAGTTCTGGGACAGCTTGACAAACCACTTGAAGCTGAATCCTTCCAAAGGAAATGTGCCGAACTGCTGGGGGTTGAATGCCAGGATCACCACGGCCACAATGGGGGCGAACATCCAGGCATACACCAGAATGGTATAGAGTTTGATCAGGGTCCAGCCGGAAATCAGTTTTTTCATATGTTTTCCCTTTACCCTTTGCTCAGGGATTTAAATATCTGGTTAATGCCCATGTACCGGTTATACGTATAGACGATAATGACAAGAAGCAGCAAGAGAATGACGGAAATCGCCGATCCAAACGGCCAGTCCAGGGTGCCGATGACCCGCTTGAAAATCAGGTTGGCAATCATTTCATTGCCCGGCCCCCCCAGGATCATGGGCGGCAGATAGGTGCCGCAGGTGAGCACGAATACCAAAAGACACCCGGCACTTACGCCGGGCATACTCAGGGGCAGGGTAACTTCCCGGAAGGCCTGCCACTCCGTGCAGCCCAGGCTTTTAGCTGCCTCTGCAAGACTTTTGTCAATGCCGTCCAGGCTCACATAGATGTTTAAAATCATAAAAGGCAGCAGATACTGGATCAACCCCATGATCACTGCCCCTTCATTGTAAAGCATGGGAATGGGGCTGGATATGAGTCCGGATTTGAGCAGCAAATGGTTGATCAGTCCGGAATCCCCCAGGATATTGATCCAGCTCAAGGTGCGGATGATAAAACTGATCCAGAAAGGCAGCATCACCAGAATCATGAGAAACGGTTTGAGCCGGGATTCAGTGCGGTAAAAGAAATAGGCCGGGATATAGCCCATGATCAGGCAGATAAAAACGGTTTCAAGGGCCACCCGGATGGTGTTGAGCAGAATGACCGGATAAAAGAAATCCGCAAAAAATTTGGCATAATTGCCGAATTGAAACGCTGGAATATCCTGGCCCGAGGGTGCCCTGAGCCAGAAACTGTATACCACCACAAAACAAACCGGTATGACCAGCAGTAAAAAAACGGCTGTCAAAGAAGGGGACAGCAGCAACCAGGGTTTCCACGGTTTTTCTTTCATAAATCAACACCTTTGTTGGGTATGCATAACAGGGTTAACCTTTATTGTTAACTGATACAAAATATGTACCAGTTAAAAAATTATATTTATAACCTGCTAATAAGTAAAGGAATTATTGAGAACAGCACGGGATTTTTCCTTCGTTTGTTTTGAATTGATTCATTATTGAATCGTTGATTTTGACGTAACTATTTTAATTTAAAAAAGATTTAAATGATTTGGTTATGAATCAAGCAGTCAATACTTCCCGGGCCTTGAAAATAAGGGACTGACCCGGTATTTGATTTAAAAATGAATCAAATGTTATCCGGTCTGGATACGCACATGATATTTTTTGAATTTTCTGACCACCGTGGGCTGACTGATACCTAAGAATTCTGCGGCCTGCCGGGTGGTCCGGCATCGCTGGGCCGCCTGTGTCAGCATGTCATGCTCCACGGATTCCAGGGTTTGTACCAGCCCGCCACCGGTTTTTTTAACGGGTGTGCCTGGGTCCGGGCAGGTGGGTAGGTCGGTTAACCGGATCAGATAGTCATCCAGCTGCCGGCGGTCACACATGGCCACGGCCTGTTTGACGATATTGATCAATTCCCGGACATTGCCCGGGAATGCATATGTTTTCAACGCCTGCAAAGACCGGTATCCGATGTGTGCCCGGCGGTTGTATTTTTTGTTGAACCGCTTCAGGCAGATCCGGGTCAGTTCCAGAATGTCTTCCGGGCGTTCCCGCAAAGGGGGAATGGACAGGGTAAAGGCGTTGAGCCGGTGAAACAGGTCCAGGCGGAACCGCTTTTTCCGGGTCAGTTCCAACAGATCCTGGTTGGTGGCTGCCAGCACGGAACAGTCGATTTTTTTGGACCGGGTACTTCCTAAAGGCATGATTTCCTGGTCATCCAGGTATTTGAGCAGTTTGGCCTGGACTCCTGGGGACATTTCCCCGATTTCATCCAGAAACAGGGTCCCTTTGGCGGCCAGCTCAAAAAGTCCTGCCTTGCCGGTTTCCCTGGCCCCGGTGAATGCGCCTTTTTCATATCCGAACAGTTCGGCTTCCAGCAGGTTTTCCGGCAGGGCCGCGCAATTGATCTGGATGAACGGGTTTTGTGCCCGGGGACTGTGCTTGTGGATGAATTTGGCCAGCAGTCCTTTCCCGGTACCGGATTCTCCGGACAGCAGAATGTTGGACGCCCCGAGACGGGCCAGTTTCAAAGCCAGGTGAACCGTCTGTTTCATGGAAGGGCTCTGGGCCACCACATCGTTGTCCGTTAATTCCCGCAACGTGAGTTCTGTGAGCTCTTCCCGCATTTTTTCCGATTCCTGGCGCACCTGGGCCAGCTGGCGTTTCATGTCCCGGATCAGGGAAATGTCCCGTTCGTTCACCACCACATACGCGATCTCTCCGGCATCATCAAACACGGGGGTGCCGGTCACCAGCAAGGAGTAGCCGGACCGGGGTGTGGTCTGGACCAGGCTGACCTGGCGCCTTGTCTCCAGCACCTCCTGGGTGGCGGACCGGTTGATCTGCCCTTCTTTGACCAGTGCTCTGACATCTTTTCCCAGTACCTCGGATGACCGGATCCCGTTAAGACGTTCCGCGGCCTGGTTCATTTTCAGGATCCGGCCCTGGCGGTCACAGATCAGCAGGCCGTCCGCAGACCGGGTGAAAATGGTTTCCAGAAAAAAAAAGTCATGGTCTTTCATACACGATCTTTCCGTTGAACAGGGTCAGTACCGCCCGGGTGGCAGGGATTTCTTTGGGATCGATGGTAAATATATTGCGGTCCGTTACAATGAGATCGGCCCTTTTTCCCACGATCAGGCTGCCGGTCAGATCTCCCATGCCCGATGCCGCAGCCGGTGTCAGGGTATACCCGTGAACCGCCTGATCCACAGTCAGGCACTGGTCCGGGTACCAGCCGTTATCCGGCGTGTGGTCCATGCGCCGGCGGGTGACGGCGGAAAATATGCCGGCAAATGGATTGGGGTCTGCCACGGGGGCATCCGAGCTGAACATCGTGGGAACGCCCGTTTCCAGAATGTTCTTGAAATTATAAGCATACCGGCCTCTGCCTCCGACGCACTGGTTGATCATGGAGATGTCCAGGCTCATGTTGTTGGGCTGGCAGGAAACCGCCAGATTCCTCAACCGACTCAGGGTTTCCAGGTCTTCAGGTAAAATCATCTGGGCGTGCTCGATCCGGTGAGGAATCCGGCAGAAGCTCCGGTTCAAGGCCTCAACTTTTGCAAACACGGCCAGCACTTCATGAACGGCCCGGTCCCCCACGGCATGTACCATGCAGGAAAGCCCGGCCCTATCCGCCTGGACCACGGCCTGTTCGATCTCTTCGATGGGGGTCAGAGGCATGCCGTGTGTGGCATCCAGGTAGGGTTCAGTCATCCAGGCGGTCCGGGCTCCCATGCCCCCGTCGCTGAAAAATTTCAAATGTCCGATGCGCAGCATGTCATCCCCGAATCCGGTGCACAACCCCAGATCAATGGCCTGGCGGGTCATTTCCCCGGGCAAAGCCACATGGCACCGCAGGGCCAGTTTTCCTCTGGCGTGCAATGCCTGCCAGGCCTGCAAGGCCACGGCCCCTTCTTCTCCGCCCATGAGCCGGATGTCATGAATCCCGGTCAACCCCAGGGCATGGGCCTTTGTCATGGCCTTTTCCATATTTTCCAGCAGGTTTTCAAAGGTCAGGGCCGGCAACACATTCCGGATCAGATTGGGGGCCATTTCCTTGAGAACGCCGGTGGGTATACCCGTGCCATCCCGCACAATCACACCGTCCGGCGGATCAGGGGTGTTGGAATCGATGCCGGCCAGAGACAGGGCCCTGGAATTGGCCACGGCCAGATGAAGGTCACAGCGCCAGATGCACACAGGGTTGTCCGGGGCCGCCATATCCAGGTCCAGGCGGTCGGGCATTCGGTTTTCCGGCCAGTCGGATTCATTGAATCCCTGTCCCAGGATCCATTGATCCGGACCCAAAAGTCGGGTTTTTTGCCGGATGGCGGTTTCCATTCCGGCAAAATTCCGGGTCTGTGCAAAATCAATACTGCTCAGGTTGACGGCCCATTCATAAAAATGAAAATGGGTATCAATGAATCCGGGCAGCACCAGTTTCTGGCTCAGATTCAAAACCCGGGTGGTCGGCCCGGCCATGTCCAGAATGGTTTTGTCATCACCTAAGCCTATGATCCGGTTTCCTGCGGTTGCCAGTGCCGTGACAGGAGCCCCAGGGCCTGAACCCACAGACTGTTTTGTTGAAAAGCGGGTGTGTCCGGGCGAATACAGGGTGGCATTGTGTAAGATCAAATCAGGTGTCATCAGACCAGGTATCCTTGCTGAAACGGATCTGTTTGATCCAGGGTGAAATGATGCACCCCGGTGATCCAGGCCTTTCCGGAAATCTGGGTGACGCTGGCTTCAAAATCCCCGATCTTTGTTTTTTCCACCAGCCGGGCTTCAAAGGTGGTTCCCAAGGGGCTGGCATTGATATACGGGTCGTTTGGTTCAATTTTTTTGTAATGGTGCAGCAGGGCCAGTTTGGCGGCCGTGCCCGTGCCGCAAGGGGAGCGGTCCATGTGGGATTCACCATATACCACCATGCCCCGGCCCCGGGCCGTGCCGCTGGATGGGACGGAATCATAAAATTCGGTCACATCCACGGTGGTGACATCCGGTCGTTCCGGATGGGTCACCGTGAGCTGTTCATTGGCGGCATCAATGATTTTCATACCTAAGTCCACCAGGATCTGTCTGTTTTCCAGGGTCGGTGTCAGGTCGATGCGGTGCGTGTCCACCATGGCGAAAAATCCGCCGGCACACACCAGGTCCACGGGAATGGTCCCGAACCCGTCCACCCGGATCTGTTGATTCGTGGCATAGACAAACGTGGGCACCATCTGGATGGACACCGATGTCAAACACCCGTCCCGGACATGGGCGATTGCCGTCATCCGACCGGACGGGGTGTCGATGCCCATCCGGTTTTCTCCTTCTGTCAGGGTCAGGGTGCCGGTGCGGGCCAGGGTGGTCACCGCGCCGATGGTGGCATGGCCGCACAGATAGGGATATCGCCGGGCATCCATGTAGATGAGACCGAACGCGGCATCCGGGGTCACGGGTTCGGTGACCAGGGCGGCCAGCACCTGGCGGGATCCCCGGGGCTCTTTGGTCAGAAGGCTTCGGACCGCGTCATAACCGGTTTTAAAATGGGTCAGTTTTTCCATCATAGTCCGGCCGGGAACCGGGGGAATCCCGTCCACGATCAGACGGGTCACCTCGCCTTCGGTATGAGAATCAATGGTGGTGATCACGGGGGCATCACCATCATACAGTCGCGATAAATCATTAAAAGGGATCATTTTATACACATCCTTCATGTAATTTCAGGTCCGGACCGAAGGATTCCCTGTTTCCACGAGATCCTTGACACACCGGGTCGGACCCGGGTTAACCTGCTGAATCGGTCATGGGTACATCCGGCATGGGTACGGGTTCAGCTGCCGGTTCACGGGGCATCAGTGCGGCCCGGGATGTTTTTCCATCCACCCGGATATACAGCCCGTCCCTGAAATGAATATGTTTCAGATGAGGGGTGACCGTGGTGCCGGACTGCCGGCCGAGAAATTGGTAATCAATGAAATCCTCGGTATTGTCAGACACCGTGATATAGGCAATGCCCAGAGAGGTGATGTTCTGGAAAAAATGGGATCCCTGGGACGGGTCGGCCTTGATGCTTTCAATGGTGGCCTCCACCATGACCCCGACATTGGAGATATCGTTCCATGCCACGGGAATACCCAGCCACCGGTCAGAAGATCCCCATCGCCCCGGGCCGATGAGTACATATTTTTTCTGGCTTTTGTTGAACAGGGCGTTGAGCTTGTTGATCTCTCGGGCAATTTCAACGGTTTTGGCCGGATCGAAATGATCGGGATCCACATAAATCAGATCGTGGATGTTTTTGTATTCTCCGTTCCCCAGGGAATGAACCGAATAACAAAATGCTTTTTCCTGATCTGCCGGCGTGATTCTGACTTTGAGATTTTGTTTGTATCTTCCCATGGGCCGGATCTGGAGCAGTGAGAATTCCGGCTTCCGGCTGCCGTCTGCATGCAGGTTCACGGCAAATTCCACCTCCACGGACGATCCCATCCATCGGCTGCCGATACGGGTGACTTCCGTCAAGATCTGCGCCAGAGGGAAACTGTTGTACTTGAGAATGCCGGCAAAGGTCAGCACGGGATATCCCTTGTCCGAATACACATCCCGGATCCGGTTGTCCTGAACATGAAAGGTGGAGCACAACTGACGGACAATGGGATGGTCCACGGCATCCATGAGTTCGAAATGGGCCAGGGTGGGGTCTTCTGCCGGGTTTGACAAAAAGTGATTTTCCGGAGGGAACACATCCATTTTCAATGCGTAAAAATATTTCTGGGAATTTTCCAGAATATCCTCCACCATGGAAAACTGGGGCAGAAACTGTGGGTATCGGGGACAGAACCGCAGGGTTTTGCCGCCTTCCATCACAATTTTTCCCAGTCCCATGGCAATGTATGAAATGCCTTCATCCGCTTTGAGATGGGCAATGGGATAAAAATTATAGGACTGGGCCACTCCGGCAATGGAGGGATAGAAATAATTGTCGTGCCGGATCCCGGTCAGCTCCTGGAGAATGACGGCCATTTCTTCATCTTCGGTCCGGTGCATGGTGCTCTGGGCATAGGCCCGGGGGGCTTTCATGTAGGTGGAGGCATATACCAGTTTGACGGCCATGATCAGCCGTTCCAGCCGGGTGTCAAGGCGGTCATCACTGTTGGGCAGCATATAGGTTTTGTACAGGCCGGCAAACGGCTGGTAATGGGCATCTTCAAACAATGAGGAGGACCGCACGGCAATGGGATAGTTCACATGTTCCAGATAGACCTTTAAATTGTTTTTCAGCCAGTCGGGAAACCGGGCCTGGATGAACGCCTTCACCACCATGTCATCGGTCAGATCCCGGCCGGATTCCAGCAGTTTCGCCAGGTTGTTGTCTTCAATGAACATTTTAAAACCATCCGTGGCAATCACAAAGGTCTGGGGAATATGGATATCCACGTCCGGAAATTTTTTGATGAGTTCATCATCCTGTTTGATCTGGGAGGCCATGAATGCCAGCCCTCTGGCTTTGCCTCCCAGAGACCCGTTGCCGATTTTCATGAACCCGGTGTCTGAATCAAATTTGCTGGAATCAAATTCAATGACCTGACCCTGGCGGGTTCCCCGGCGCCGGGCCCGGATACTGTCGATGAGAAACCGCTTCAATGTCTTGGGGTCGGGAAAATCATCAATGGTATAGGGTTTCAGGTTCAGCGCCAGGCTGATTTCACTGCGGGCCAGCAGCCATCGGGAGAAGTCATTGTTTTTGGCGTGGAACACAATGGATTCATCCGGAATTTCCGGCAGCAGCTTTTCAATGGCCCGCAGATCACTGGCCCGGGCCACTTCGTCTCCTGTGGGCCGTCGGAACACGAACGCCCCGAATCCCAGGCATCCCACAAAAAACGTCTTGATCCGGTCATTGAGATTGGCGGAATTTTTGTTGATGAACACCGCCGGTATCTGGTAGGCCAGATCCCGGCTGCGCTCTTCCGTGCTGATCACCAGCAACGGCAGGTCCGGCACGTCTTTTTTGATTCGGTACAACAGGTCAAACCCGGCGTTTTCATCCAGAGTGCCGTTTCTGGGAAACCGCATGTCCGAGAAAATGGACAATACATAGGGTTTGTATGTTTCATACAGGGACAGGGCTTCCTCATAGGTCTGGGCCAGCAGCACTTTGGGGCGACCCCGCATTTTCAGCAGCCGGTGTTCCTCGTTGATGGACTCATCGATCACCGACTGGGTCTGGAGCACGATCTGTTTGTAGATCACCGGCAGAATGGAGGAATAGTGATAGGGCGAATCTTCCACCATGATGATGACCCGGACATTGGCGTTCTTTGTGTCGAACGCCACATTTTTTTCATCTTCGAAATTTTTGATGATGGCCAGGAGCAGATCCGCATTCCCGCCCCAGACATAGGTGCGGTCAATGGCGGTTTTGTTTTCCATGCACAGGTACTGGCTGATGTTGCAGGTGTTGTGCAGCAGCATGAAAAACGGCAGGTTTGCATACTGCTGTTTGACCTTTTCACCAAAGGTCTGCACATCCATACCGTCCAGGCTGGGCATGGCCAGGATCAGGTCGAAATTTTTTTTCTCCAGCCGTTCAAAGGCATCGGTTGCCGAAGACACCCAGGTGAGCCGGGGAGGCCTGGACAGGTTCAGTCCCTTGTATTCGTGAATGATCCGATTGGACAGCCGGCCTTCCTCCTCCATGATGAACGCATCATAAGGGCTGGAAACCAGAAGAATGTCTCCCACCTTGTTGGCCATGAGTTCATGGTAGATCTTGATGCCTGATTCCTGGTTAAAGGACGTGTCCATATGCCGGTCCTTGATTAAAAAAGTTGATATTTTACCAGTTTGCCGTCCAGGCCGCCGATGGTCAACGGTTCTTTCCAGGATGGGGCCAGAGGGACATGCTTGATATATTTGGGATCACCAAAATACACCAGGGCCGTGGACTTTGCGCACCGTTCCCGCAGAAACCGTCCCAGGTCCTGATAAAATGTTTTGAGATCCCGGTCTTTTCCCATGCGGATGCCGTAAGGGGGATTGGTGACGATCAGGCTGTCTTCAATGCCGGGGATTTCCCGGAAATCGATCTGAGACACGGTCACATCAGCACCATGATGCAGGCCCATGAGATTGGTTTTGGCGGCGGTCACTGAATGTTCTGAAATATCGCTGCCGGCAATGAGCCCCTGGGGCAGCGGCCGGATGTTCTGGTCTGCTGCCTGTTTGATCTCTTCCCACAGCCGGGGATCAAAATCCGGCAGCGCTTCAAATCCGAACCGGGTGCGGAACACCTGGGCCGGAATCCGGCAGTACTTCATCAGGGCCTCGGCCAGCAGGGTCCCGGAACCGCACATGGGATCGTACAACGGCACGGTACCGTCCCATTCGCTCTTCCGGATGATGGCCGCGGCCACGGTTTCCTGCATGGGGGCCGACACCGAGGCCTCCCGGTACCCGCGTTTGTGCAAAGGCCCCATGGAGGCATCCAGGGACAGGGTGGCCACATCCCGGTGAAGATACAGATTGACCACAATGTAGGGATCTTTGGTATCCACGCTGGGCCGTCGGTTGGTGCGGTCCCTGAAATAATCGGCAATGGCATCCTTGACCCGAAGTCCGGCAAAATTGGAATGGGTGATGCTGGATTCTGACACACTGGCCACAATGGAAAAGGTCTGCTTCGGGGTCATCAGCTCTTCCCATGGAATTTTTCTGGTTTCCCGGTACAACCCGTCCTTGTCTTTGCAGGGGAATGTGACCAGAGGAATCAGTATCCGGGACAATAACCGGGCCTTGTAGGTGATTTTGTAAAAATCGGGCTTGGCCGCAGTGAACCAGAGACCCCGGAATTCATAGGAAATATCTTTGGCACCCAGTTCTTCCAGTTCCCGGCCCGCCATCATTTTGGCAGTCTCAGCCACCTGGGCGAAATACCGGGATTTTTTTTCGTAAATATACTGAAGCTTGGCCAGTTTTCGAAGTTTGCCCTGGCCTTTTTGCAGAATGGTTTTTTTGATCACACCGGTATCCTTGACATGGGGTTGACGGGTCATGGTATGGTTATATCATTTATCGGTTTTTTTGCAAACAGGTCCCGATACCCAGCCGGTCCGCCATATTGGCGGCAGGGTCTGTTACCGGGGTTATTTTTCCTGTCGGGCTGGTCATCAGGGTGGTGACGCCCGGGCCGTGTCCGGCCAGGCGGCAGTCCGAGTGCACCACGATGCCGATGGTCACGGCCCCTTTTCGATAGGCCCGGCCATAGGCATTGTCATGATCCATCAGGGCCACAAAATCACCGAACCGCATGTTGTCCAGATGATATCGGGCCACGGTGTCCGGATCCGAGGTCATGACGTCATAATCTCCGGCGCCCACATGGGCCCGGCCTAAACCGGATCCCATGCAGGCCGCTGGTATCTGTGTGGTGACCGGCACCTGCAGCCCTTCGTTGCCGTCCGGTGTGATCTGCATCTTATGGAGCAGTTCAGGTGCCAGGTTGAACAACCGGATATCGGCAAAATCCGATAACGCCAGCCCCTGGCCTTTGGCCCGGATCCGGATTTTATCGTCATAGCTCATCTGCTCTTTGACCTGCCGGTCAAACTCCACAATAATATGCTCGGACCCGCCATGATGGCCGATCACCACCCCGGTTTCCCCTTTGGCTTCGCCGGAAAGAATTTTGGCCTCATTGCCCACACAGGCCAGAAACTGAAGGGAATTATTGGGAAAGTCATTGGGTTTGTCCGCATTGGCTGTGCAGGATACGCCGGGTTCGATATGGTCCCCGGCCAGGCCGAAGGCCGGATCTCCCAATCCCACATTTAACGTGATGCCGCCGATACCGGGTAAAAGAAACGGGACCCCCTTATGGTCCACTTTCCATCCTGGCCCCACCCGGGGGGGGCCGGGCCGGCATTCCATAAACATCTCCACGATCTGGTTTTCATTGGTTTTCAGCATGACATTCTCCTGAATTAACGGGTTACATATCTTTTTTCCTGTCCGGCAGCCATATCAGAAACGGCAGGGACATAAACCCCACCACGGCGCTGAACACAAACATGTTTTCCATACCGGCCATATCTCCCACAGCACCCACCACCACCACGGCAAAGGACCGGACGGCAAAAGACACCATCATGAACATGCCGTTGGCAGCGGACGGATGGTTTTCAGCATTTTCCTGCACAATGGCCAGCATCACCGGCGTGGTGGATAAAACGGAAAAACCGGTGATCACCAGCATCCCGATTTTCAAAAAACCCGTGGTATGCACAAACAGCAGCAATGCCACCGGGGCGGTGGCCAGGGCCCAGCCCAGCACTTTTCTGCGGCCCAGCCAGTCGGACAGGGTCCCGGCGGACAAAACACCGGCCACGCCGAATGCCTCGTACAGGGCCAGGGCCGCCCCGCCATACCAGAGGCTGCCGGTCTGCTCTTTGATGAAAACACTTAAAAAAATGCCCATGGAGGCATGCATGCCGGCCCGGGCCGCCAGGATGCCGGACAACGGCTTGAGCACATGGCGGATTTCAACATATGCCTGTTTCAGGGAGCCGTTCCGCCGGACCTCGGGTTTTTCCGGCGGGGATTCCAGGGTCAGCCAGAGCAGCACGGACGTGATCACGGCCAGGCCAAATACCAGGTAGAATCGGTCCACACCCAGCCAGGCCAGCGCCGCCACGGCCACCATGGGCCCTAAGGTCCGGGCCAGCTCGCCGCCGGACATGAACAGGCTCATGCCCCGTCCCTTGCGCATACCGGAATATCCGGCCACCAGCACCGGCGAAGGGACATGGTACAGGGCCGCGGAAATCCCGGATAAAAACAGCAGGATCAAGAGCAGAAAATAGGACGGCGCCACTGTGATCAGGCTCATGGGCAGGGCCGTGAAGGACGGGGCCAGGACCACCAGCCATCGGGCCACTTTTTTGTTGTCGGCAAACAACCCGATGAGCGGATTCAGCATGGCCGGCACCTGCATGACAAAGGACAACAGCCCGGCCTGGCTCAGGGTCAAAGACAGTTTTTCGATGATCAGGGGCAGCAGCGGCGGCAGAAAGCTGGAGTACAGATCATGAACAAAGTGGGAAAAGGAAATCAGGGCTACCCGGGGGGTTTGGAATGCGGTTTTTTTCATTGGTCTTTCATACCATGATCCGGCTTAAAAGTAAGGCAAAATTCCATGCCTGCAAATATAAAACTTGAACCATTACCAGATCGGTATTAATTTGACAAGTCAGAGACGGTTAAATTCAAAATATCTGATGCCCGGGAGGCGGCCATGACCGATCAGACCTTTGACGCATTCATCGTAAAAAAAAATGCTGACACACAATATGCCGGACGTGTCGAGCAGACCCGTGTCCGGGATCTGCCTGAGGGCGAGGTCCTGATCCGGGTCAAATATTCCTCGCTCAACTACAAGGATGCCCTGTCCGCCACCGGCAACAAAGGGGTCACCCGCACCTATCCCCACACCCCGGGCATCGATGCGGCCGGCCATGTCGAAGAAAGCCGGGTTTCGGCACTGGCCCCGGGTGATCCCGTGATCGTCACTTCCTATGACTTAGGCATGAACACGGCCGGCGGATTTGGTCAGTATATCCGGGTGCCGGCGGACTGGGTGGTGCCTCTGCCTGGCGGCCTGACCCTGGCGGAGAGCATGATCCTGGGAACCGCCGGGTTCACGGCCGCCATGTCCGTTGAAAAGATCATGGAGATCCCTGTGGATGCCGGCCCGGTTCTGGTGACGGGTGCCACGGGCGGGGTGGGATCCATGGCGGTCGCCATCCTGGCCAGACTCGGATATGCCGTGACCGCCGTGTCTGGCAAGCAGGAATCCGGATTTCTCAATGATCTGGGAGCTTCGGAGATCATTTCCTGTCAGACATTTGTGGAAGACACAAAACCGCCCGTTCTTCCGGCAAGATGGGCTGCCGTGGTGGATACCGTGGGCGGAGACATCCTGGCCACAGCCGTGAAATCCACAAAGGCATGGGGAAAGGTGACCTGCTGCGGACTGGTGGCTTCTCCGGACCTGCCCCTCACGGTATTTCCCTTTATCCTCAGAGGGGTGTCCCTGCACGGCATCGATTCCCAGCATTATCCCATAGCGCCCAGACAGGCGTTGTGGAAAAAGCTGGCATACGACTGGAAACCGCAAAATTTGGTGGAAATGGCCACCCGCATCACCCTGGACCAGCTGCCCACTGCGATCAACAACATGCTCAACGGCCGGCTCAAGGGCCGGACGGTCGTAAATCTGGGATAGGTCATTGAATTGCGTTTACACTAAGGCGTGACAATGGTAATGAATACCCATAGACGGAAAACCGACAACCCAAAAAAAGGAGACCATCATGAGTACACCGCAACATTGCCCTGGATTTGAAAATTTTAAAGACCTGAAATCCTTTACCTGTAAATGCCCTGCATGTGATGCATCCAAGGAAATTTTCTCGGATGAATTTGACAAACCCCATAAATGTGACAAATGCGGCGCAGAAATTGATTTCACCACCTGCACCTATGATGCAGGAACAAAATAACGGATCTCATCCTTTTGCACCCTGCCGGACACCCGTTCCGGCAGGGCCGTCCCATGCAGTCCTGACTTGACTCCGGCTTGTTTATACATTGTTTTTCACGGCCGTGAATTTTCATGCAGGGATAATTTATCATGAGCAGAGCCTTGCGTGTCATCCAACACTTTCCGAACAGTTTTTGCCAACTCGGCCCGATCCAAGGGTTTATAGACCAACGCCTTTATACCGATTTTAGCGGCTGTTTGGGCAGAGATTTTTTTGCTATATCCAGTACAGACGATAACTGGCATGTCTTGACGAATTTTCATCAGTTCAACCGCAAGCTTGTCACCGGTGAGTCCCGGCATGGTCATATCTGTGAGGACCAGATCAAAGGCATACGCATTTGATTGAAACAGATTGAGCGCTTTTTTACTGCTGGTCATGATAGTGACAGAATATCCCAATTTTTCAAGATGCTGGCTCCCTATTTTGGCGATAGCGGCTTCGTCATCAATAAAAAGGATTCTTTCAGAGCCGATGGGCAGATCTTGTTTTGTATATGGCTGATTGGTTTGATTCACTTTCGTAGTCGGCAGGTAAATCGAAAATACAGATCCCTGTCCCAATTCACTGGAAACCTCAATGATGCCACCATATTTTTCAACAATGCTGTGAACCAGTGCCAGTCCCAGTCCTGTGCCTTCTCCGGGCTCTTTGCTGGTGTAATAGGGATCAAATATCGCCCCAATAACATCTGGTGATATACCGGTACCTGTGTCCGATATGCGCAATTTTATATAATCTCCTGATTTTATTTGCTGTCCCTGAATGGTTTCATGTTTTTCAAATCTAAGATCTTCCAGGTCGACTTTCAGTAAACCGCCGCTTTCTTCCATCGCATGCGCGGCATTTGTACACAGGTTCATGATGATTTGGTGTAACTGGGTTGGATTCCCCATGATCGATGATTCGCTTGTTATATTTTGTTGTATTTCTATTGTGGTCGGGATGGATGATCTTAAAAATTTCAGCGCCTCTTTGATAATGGGTTTTACAGGTATCGGTTTTATTTCTTCATCCGATTTTCTTGCAATCGTCAAAATTTGTTTGACTAAATCTTTGGCTCTTTGCCCGGCCTTATAAACTTCCTGCATGTTTTTTTCTAATTTTGAGCCTTTTACAACATAATCCAAAGAAATTTCTGTGTATCCTATGATTGATGAGAGAATATTGTTAAAGTCGTGGGCGATTCCGCCTGCAAGCGTCCCGATTGATTCTATTTTTTGCGCTTGAAAAAGTTGATTCTGCATATCTTTTCTGTCAGCTTCAGCCACCTCTCTACTCTGAATCTCGCTAAGGAGTTGGCGGTTGGTTTTTTCAACCTCACCGGTTCGTTTGTCTATTTCCTTTTTTAATCGATAGTTCCAGAACAAAAAAAGACCAAAACCCATGAAAATCAAAGCAAAGCCTATAAGAAAGTAACGAAATATCCTGCCGGGATCGAGACCGGGCTCATATTCGACATTGACCCACTTTTCCCGTATATTTTTTTGCTGCAATGACGTCAAAGACGCAAGTCCTTTTTCTACGATTCCGACCAATTCCGGCAGATTCTCGTGAACAGCAAAGTGAAGCTCCTCTGAAGCGTAACTCACCGGTCCGGCAATCTTTAAATTGGTAAAATTTTCCTTTCTTATCCAAAAAATGGAAGAAGAGAGATTGCCGATCATGGCATCTGCTCTGCCATCTGAAACGGCCTTTAATGTCTCCTGCAACGTCGCATACAGGGTGGGTTGCACCTCTGTATTGTCCATTAGATAGCCTTCATGAGAAGTTTCTTTCTGTACAGCGACTCTCATTCCCTTAATGTCGTCAATGGAAGATATAAACGGCGTGCCCGTTCTGGTGATGATCACCCGCTGATAATACATATACGGCTTGGAAAACAGGAGGAACTTCTGTCGTTCCGATGTCTTTCCCACACATGGCAGCATATCAATTTTACCTTGCCTGACCTGTTCCACAGCCTCTTTCCAGGATAATCCGGGAGCCACCTCGAAGTTCAACCCGATCCGTTTTTCCAAAATTTGAAGATACTCAGGAACAATACCCGTATATTGCCCTGTTTCATCAATAAACTCGAACGGAGCAAATTCAGGATCAACGCCCAGCAAGATCTCTTTGTGTTCTTTGACCCAGGCGGTCTCTTCGGCGGTGAGGGCGTTCTTCTGCTGAAGCAGCGCCGGGCCCTCCAACGAGGCAAGAGCCGAAATCCATGACTGGTGGAGTTCGAGCCGCTTTTTTTCAGTGATCGCACCCAACGCTTTATCCAGAATATCTGCAAGTTCAGGCCAGTCTTTCCGGGTGGCAATCCTCTCACCATGCATCAGCATGTCATAGCGGGCGGCAATCTTGAGATTGGTAATCCCATTTACTCTGGATATATAGTCACATACACCAATGACGCCGATGTAGCAGTCCACCAGGCCTGAAGATACTGCGGTTAATCCATCAAGCGGCGTTTGGACCATTACCGGGATAATATCCGGATGGTCCTGCAAGGCTATTTCGGCAGAATAATATCCATTCACCAGGGCCACCTTTTTACCTGTAAGACCCTCCGGACCCTGGATCTCCTGATTGTCCTGCTTGGTCATTATCACCAGTGGCGTTGGTAAATACATGTGGGTAAAATTGAGAAACTCTCTTCTTTCCGGTGTCTCGACAGTTGTAAGAATTGCATCAAGCTTTCTCTGGCCGGCATAATCAATGATTTGAGGCCAGTCCAGCCCCTCGACAATATCGATCTTGACACCCAGATGCTTAGCGACGAGATGAATGATGTCGACAGCGATTCCTTGATAGTCGCCACCCTCATTCCTGAAACTGTAAGGCGCATATCCTTTGTCGACTCCTAAACGGATCACTTTGTGCCGGGCAAGCCACTGCTTTTCATCTTCAGTAAGTGGAATCGATTGCACTTCCCTAAAAAAAGAAAGGTCAAAGTCAACACCTGAGAGATACGAATTGATTATTTTGTGGAAAAGAGAGCCAGGATCGGCCTTGAACTGTCTGATATGTTTATCAATCGTCCTGGAAATGCCAATGTATTTTTGTTTTTGGGGAAAGGCGAACTTGAGATGCACGGGATTGAAAACGATCGGTGTCTTGCTGATCTCATACTCTCTTTCAGTCAAGGCTCCGAAGAGCCTGTTGACCACACCGCCGTCGACGCTGCCGTCCTCAACCATTGCCAGCGCTTCATGATAGCTGTTGACAGGGAGGATTTCGGTATCGAGTTCAAATTTTGAAATCAGGTGTTCAATACCTTCTTTTCCAACCGTATGAATATCTTCCTTCACTGCTGCTATCGTTCGTCCATTGAGGTCGAAAAGAGAATTTACCGCAACATCCTTATGGGTATAAATAGTGGCCCAGTTCAAAAAGACGCTTTCCTGGGAAAAATAGAACTTTTTTCCCCTTTCTTCTGAGTAGGCTATGTCCGGCATGATATCTAAGTCATTGCTTTCCAGCCGCTCCAAGCACTCGTTCCAGGAGCATGATACAAATTCCAGTTCCCATTTTTCCCGATCAGCGATGATCTTGAGTATTTCCGGAAAGATTCCGGCTGCTTCACCTGAATTGTTGATATAGACCTTTGGGGGATTTTCATATACACCCACTCGAAACTTCTGCAAAGATTGGGATGCTCCGACACTATCTTGCGCTGTGGGGAAGGCTAAAATTAGCAAGGCAAACAAGAAACATTGAAGACGAGGCATGAGGGCAGTCATGAAAATCTCCTCTACATTGGGATGCTCTGTTTAATATCCAAATAGGCACTCGGAAGGGATGAGTATCAAAAACGATCCCCAAAGATTATGTCTTAAACATTTTTGCACAATACTCGATTTTATAACACCTTAATCATACTTACCCAATACTGAATTTCGCCAAATCTTAATGATAGTCAAGGTATCCATAAAAAGCTGCAACATTATATTTCACAGTTGCCCCCGGAAGTCCAGCTGAAACTATCGATTTCCGGCAGATAACCCACTCAAATGTCCGGCATTGGAGCCGTTTTGGCATGATTGCACCAAAAATTATGTGAGGGGATGACATGTCAAAGTGGACCAAGCTGGAGATTCGCCTGCCCGGGGCTGTTCTGTATTGGTGCCGGCTGCTGCCAGCGTTGAAAATCTTTCTTGACGAGATTTTATGAAACCAGTATAAATCTGGAACAGAATGTGTGTATTCGGGCAAACGGAACACGGTGAAATTCCGTGACGGTCCCGCCGCTGTGATCGGAAATATCTGTTTTTTCAACACGCCACTGCTGCTAGCGGGAAGGCAGGAAAAAACAGGTTCAATGCCGAAAGTCAGAAGACGTGCCGGAATACCAGGTGTGTAAAATCCGATGGCAAAGGGTTTTGCAGGAATGTAATGTCCTGTGAAACCCTTTTTGTGTTTTACAGGCAAATCATAGCGAGGACTATTGAAAGGAAAACAGTATGCCATTACTTGAAACCACGATATCAGAAATTCGGAAAGAACTGGACCCGGCCGCCCTGGCAGCGGCCAAAGACCGGCTGCGCAATCAGGCCAAACCCCCGGGAAGTTTAGGAGTCATGGAAGATATCTCCGCCCGTCTGGCCGCCATCAAAGGGACCCTTGACGTCCGGCTGACCAACAAACGTATTGTCACCTGTGCCGGGGATCATGGTGTGGTGGAAGAAGGGGTCAGCCTGTTCCCGGCCGAAGTCACGCCTCAGATGGTGCTCAATTTTGCCGGGGGCGGGGCATCCGTGAATGTGATTGCCAAACATGCCGGGGCAAAGGTCAAGGCCGCGGATATCGGGGTCAATTATGATTTTGATCCGGGATTGCCCATTTTCCACAAAAAAATACGCCACGGCACGGCCAATTTCACCAAAGAACCGGCCATGACACGGAATGAAGCCATCCGTTCCATCGAAGCCGGCATCGAGATCGTCTCGGAGCTGGAAGCGGAATCGCCTGTGGATCTGCTGGGAACCGGGGATATGGGCATCGGCAATACCACGCCGTCCACTGCGGTGATTGCCGCATTCTCCGGTCTGCCCGTGGAAAAACTCACGGGTCGGGGTACGGGCATTGATGATGCGGCCCTGGCCAACAAGATCGCTGTGATTCAAAAAGGGCTGGATCTGCATATGCCGGATCCCAAAGATCCATTGGATATTTTGTCCAAGGTGGGCGGTCTGGAGATCGGGGCCCTGGCCGGACTGGTTCTGGGGGCGGCATCCCGCGGCATCCCGGTGATCTGTGACGGATTGATCTCCACGGCCGGGGCCCTGATCGCCTGCGAGCTGGCTCCGGCGGCAAAAAATTATCTGTTTGTGAGTCACCAGTCTGTGGAGATCGGCCATAAATATATGCACGACCGCCTGGGACTGTCACCGCTCATTGATCTGAATTTTCGTCTGGGGGAGGGCACGGGTGCGGCTGTGTGCATGGAACTGCTGGATCTGTCCACCCGGATTCTGGCGGACATCAAAACCTTTGAAGAGGTGGGTGTGACCAATATCGACTAGCAAGTTTTTATTTGGAACCGGTCGGACATCGCAGATCCATGGCGGTTTTTCAGGGGTCTGATGATTTCCGGCTGGTTTCCGGACTGGACGCTTTACGATGAAGACCCTGGTGCAGGGCTGCCTTGGCCAGAAAATGGGCGCTCACCGGAGCCGTGATGAACAAGAACAATGTGATCAGTACCTCGTGAAAGCTGATGCCCTCCCCATGGAAAGAAAAATAGATGGCTGAAGCTATGGCCATGGCCCCCACCCCCAGGGTCGTGGATTTGGTGGGACCGTGGAGCCGGGAAAAAAAGTCGGGCAGGCGAAAGGAGCCAATGGATCCGGCCATGGCAAAAAACGCTCCCACGACCAGGAAAAATGATACCAGCAGTTCAATCACAAATGTCATTGGAAATTCCTTTTGTTTTTCCTGTTATTCAAGGATATCGCCCCGCATGAGGAATTTGCTGGTGGCCACGGTGCCGATAAATCCCATGACGGCAATGATCAGGGCTGCCTCAAAATAGACGGCGGAATGAAAATATACGCCCATCAGGATAAACATGGCAATGGCATCGATATACATGGTGTCCAAAGCCAGTATCCGGTCCAGAAGAGTGGGGCCTTTGAGCAGCCGGTACAGGTTCAGCAGCTGGGCCACCGTCAGCAGGGCAAAGGCGACGGGGATGGCAATACTCAGCATGAAAATATCTCCTTTAAAGGGGCTTCATAACGGGTTTTAATGGTCTGAGCCGCAAGCGCTTCATCGGCCACGTCCAGCCCGTGGACAATCAGGGTTTGGCGGTCTTCACTCACTTCTGCGGACACGGTGCCAGGGGTCAGGGATATTACGCTGGCCAGGATGGTTATCACCATGGGGTCCTGTGTGTCCAGAGGAATTTCAATGAACCGGGGCCGCAGCCGTGAAATGTCGGGCAAAAGAAACAGGCGCACCACCGTGATATTGGCGACAATGACATCGGTCACAAAGGTGATGAAGAAAAACCGGAACAGCAGGAAAGGTTTTGCAATCTTCGGCCGTTCCGGCCAGAACCGGTTGGTGAACCAGGGAATGGCAATGCCCAGCAGCGTGCCCAGCAGCAGATGACCAAAGGTAATGGTATTCACCAGAAACAGCCAGATAATGACCAGCACCAGGGTCATCAATGGATGGGGCAGCCACCGGTTTCCAGGAATGGGGGATTTCTGGTATGCGGGCATTATTCACCTCCGAAAGGATAGAGCAGCGGAATCGACCGGTCCGGTCCCAGTACTGCCTCGATATAGTGAACCGGGTTGATGACATGGTCGGCAGCGGCAAGGGCAAACTCAGTGATCCCCTCGCCGAAAATAACCAGCAGCGGGCTGATGCAAAGCAGAACAGCGGCCGGGAACACGTCTGCCAAGGCATAGACAGGGACAGGGTCATGGGAGGTCCCCCGGCCGGTCCCGGGGTCATCCTTTGGCAACAGTTTCCAGAAGATAATGATACCGGCCCGTCCCAGAGCCACCAGGGCCAACAACCCGCCCCCCAGCACCAGTGCCCAGATCCAGGGCGCAGCGTTATTGCCCTGGACCGTCATGAGCATCATCACCTTGGCGAAAAACCCGCTCAAAGGCGGCAGGCCGCCGATGGCCACGGCAGCGGTGAGAAACAGCAGTCCCAGGAGGGTGGGCTGGCCCACGGGCCGGTCCGGGATCAGTTCTGATCCGGCATCCGGCCGCTGCCGCCGGATCAGGTCCGCCACCAGAAACATGGCCGCGGTCATAAAGGTGGTATGGGGCAGGTACACAATGGCGGCGGCAATGGTTTCTCTTTGAAAAGTGCCGATCACGGCCAGCAGGGTGCCCACGGACACAATAACCAGGTACGCGGTGATACGCCGCAGGTCCCGGCTGCCTGCCACGCCGGCAGCACCGGCCGCCAGGGTGATCAGGGCAGCGGGCAGAAGCCATGCGCTCAGAAGACCGGCCCCGACCCCGGCAAATTCACTGAAGATCAGGCAATACACCCGCAGAATCACATACACCCCCACCTTGGTCATGACGGCAAACAGGGCCGCCACGGGGGCGCTGGTGAAACCATAGGCATCCGGCAGCCAGAAACACAGGGGCAGCAGGGCCGCTTTCAACGCAAACACGGCAAACAGAATCAGGCCGGCCGCCTGGAGCAGGGCCGCGTTTTCAGCCGGGGCTGCGGCCATGCGCACGGCCAGGTCCGCCATGTTCAGGGTCCCAAGAAGGGCATAGAGGATCCCCACTCCCACCAGAAAGATGCTGGAGCCCACCAGGTTGAGCATGACATAATGCATCCCGGCCCGGGTCCGGAGACCCCCGCCCCCATGCAGCACCAGGCCGTAGGAGGACAGCAGCATGATCTCGAAAAAAACGAACAGGTTGAAGATGTCACCCGTGAGAAAGGCCCCGTTGATCCCCAGCAGCTGGAATTGAAACAGGGCATGGAAATTCTTCCCCTCCCGGTCGGTCCCCCGGGCCGCATAAGCCAGGCAAAGCAGGGCCAGCAGAGCGGTAATACACAGCATCATGGCACTGAGCCGGTCCAGGACCATCACAATGCCGAAGGGGGTGGGCCAGTCCCCCAGCACATAGGTCTGAATGGGCCCTTGGGCACTTTGAAAAAGCAGGATACCGGTCATGACCAGGACCGCCAGGCAGGAGGAAAGGCCCAGGATGCGCTGCCGGGCAACGGGCTGGTTGGCGTTCAGGACAATTATGGTTCCCATCAGCAGGGGCAGCAGCAGGGGACAGACAATCAGATGATTTATCATACGGGGGGGGTCTCCTGCTGTCCGTCGATATGGTCGGTGTCAAGTTCACCTAATGCACGCAAAGAGAGCACCACCAGAAACGCGATCATGGCAAAACCGATGACAATGGCGGTCAAAACCAGGGCCTGGGGAAGAGGGTCTGCGTACCGGGTCTGGTTGGGGGAAATAATGTCCGGCAGGTTGGTGTGCAGGCGGCCGGTGAGAAACAAAAACAGGTTGACGGCGTAACCCATCAGGGTCAGGCCCAGAATCACGGGAAAGGTGCGCGCCCGCAGCACGAGATAGACCCCACAGGCGATCATGACCCCGAAACATGCCGATACCAGCCATTCCATCAATGGATCTCCTTTTCAATGGTTTTATCTTCCGGGGTTTCATCCATATGGGCTGAGAAGGAAACGGTCCGGGCATCCTCGGAATTGATGGACCCCAGTTTGACCAGTGTCAGCATCACTGATCCCACCACCACCAGATATACCCCCATATCAAAGGCCATGGCGCTGGCAATCTCAAATTTGCCGATCAACGGCAGCTTGACATATTCATAGGTGCTGGTCAGGAATGGGTAATTAAGTGCCCAGCTGGTCAGGCCGGTTCCCAGGGCCAGTATCAGCCCCAGGGCCATGATTACGTGGTTGTCAAAATGAAACCGGGGCCGGGTCCAGACAATGCCGCTGGCAATATACTGCAGGGTCAGGACCGTGGCAGTGATCAGTCCGGCAATGAATCCGCCGCCGGGATCATTGTGGCCCCGGAGAAAAATATAGGCGGAAAACAGCAAAGCCAGGGGCAGTAGGGGCCGGGTGATATTGACCAGGATCATGGGAAACCGGTCTTTGGTCCAGGGCCGGCCCATGTCATCGGTCACCGGGGCGTGGCGTTCAAATTGATGCAGGAGTGCGTAAATGATCAGGCCGGCGATGGCCAGTACCGTGATCTCCCCCAGGGTATCAAACCCCCTGAAGTCCACCAGAATCACGTTCACCACATTGGTGCCCCCGCCGCCGGGAACACTGTGTGCCAGAAAAAAATCAGAGATGGTGTCATAGGGACGGGTGAGAATGGCCATGGCCAGGGCGGCCGCACCACCGCCGGCCAGCACCGCCAGGAGGCCGTCCCGCCTTTTCCTGGCTTTTGAAGATTCCTTTGGTGTGGTCGTGGGAAGCAGGTGCAGGGCCATCATCAGCAGGATAATGGTCACCACCTCCACCGATATCTGGGTCAACGCCAGGTCGGGTGCTGAAAACCGGGTGAACGCCAGGGCCACCACCAGACCCACCGTGCTCAGCATGATGATGGACAGAATCCGGTTCCGGTGGGTTTTGACCGTGGCCACGGCCCCGATGATCAGAATCAGCCCCATGACCAGGGTGACCGGATCCACCGGGGTTGCGGCAACCGGTCCCAGAAGCGGGGTTCTGGAAACGGCAAACGGTACGACTCCCAGGACCAGGGTGACGCTGATGAACACAAACAGATAGCGCTGCAATGACCCGTTTTCCAG
>JAIPDL010000054.1 GCA_021737695.1 Desulfotignum sp.
GCTCCCAAGGTCAGCGGCCGGGTGGAACACCTGGCCGCTGACCTTGGGAGACCCGGTCTTTCGAAAACAGGAAGTGGCCCGGCTGGACATCTGGGGAGGTTTTGGCTTTGATCCGGCTGTTTCTGGCCGGGGCAGTCTGCTGCACCGCAAAAGAGTTGTGTTACCGCATCAAGGCCAGGTCATGGACAAATAAGTGACAATGCCTGCGATTGCCAGCCAGATATTGGTGATATTGCTCACCGTGATATTAAGGATGGCGGCCAGATATTTTTCCCGGCTTAACAGCGCCAGACAGCTTTTAAACTCCGGCCAGCTTGACAGGGTGGCCAGCACAAAAAAGCCGATCACCCCTTTGGAAGCCTGGCTTTGTTCCGAAGCAAAACTGACCACCGGATCAAGAAAATACCCGGCGGCAATCAGCACGATAACTGCCGGAATGACTGACCAGCCGGCAATTTCAGCATCTTCCATGGATTCTTCGTCCGGCTCAGGTGGCCGTCTGTGAAACAATATCCAGGTGATGACAATCCCTGCCGCTACCCAGAGAATGTGGTGGACCATGGAAATAGTGTAAAAAGAGACAGCAAGTCCTGCGGTCAGAACCATACATGTCAGGGTATATTGCCAACAGGTCTGCATGGTTTTTAAAAATACCCGGCATACCAGCGCGGCTGAAATCAACAGAACCGGGTTCATCAGATTTGAACCCAGCGGTGTGCTTGCGGCAAAAAGCACATCCCCGGTCACCAGGCCGACAATGAGACAGATCAGTTCGGGCCCGTTGGTGATGAATCCGGTTATCGTCCCCAGACCCCTGACTTTCTTGAGCGTTTCGATGATGACCTCAATGGAAAACCCGATCAGAATCATCACCAGCACCACCCCGCCGGCGGCAATGAAAGACAGGTTGAAATCACCGCCACACACCAGAGAACAGGTGCAGAAAAACACAACGACCAGCACCCAGCAGATCATATCTGTCCATCCGATGGAATTGACCAGAAATTGTTTCACAACATTTGTTCCATAAAAATTTCAGATCAATCCAGCAAAGCGGTCCGGGTCTGGAGCCATGCAGCGATTTGGGAAGGCAGATAAGGTGAAATCCGGTCATACACCTGCCGGTGAAACTGATTGACCCATGCAATCTCCGCATCAGTGAGCAGGGAGGTGTCGATCAGGTCCCGTTCAAAATGGCACCAGGTCATGTTTTCAAATTCCAGAAACCGGCCGAATTCGGTTTGACGGGAATCGGTCACCAGCACCATATTCTCCAGACGGATACCATATTCTCCCTCCCTGTAAACCCCGGGCTCATTGGTCATCAGCATGCCTTTTTCCAGGGCTGCATCCACCGGATGCGGGCTGATCCGGGCCGGGCCTTCATGAACACACAAAAAGAATCCCACGCCATGACCCGTGCCATGCCCGAAATTCATGCCCTGGGCCCACAGAAACTGCCGGGCCAGGGTATCGATCTGAAACCCCCGGGTGCCTTCGGGAAAACACGCGCTGGCCACAGCAATATGGCCTTTGAGGACCAGGGTATAGTCCTTGATCTGCTGCAATGAAGGGGTTCCCAGACACACTGTGCGGGTAATGTCTGTGGTGCCGGTCAGATAATTGCCACCAGAATCGGTGAGAAACAGTCCGGTATCATCCAGCCGGACATCGGTCTGGGGAGTGGCCGAATAATGGCACAAGGCAGAATGCGCACCAAACGCCATAATGGGATCAAAACTGTTTTCCACAAACCCGGGCTGGGCTTTGCGCAATTCAAACAATTTTTCTGCCGCACTGATTTCAGTCAATGAATCGTCAAGCGCCTGTTCCGACAGCCAGTGAAGGAAACAGATAACGGCAATCCCGTCCTTGACCGCCGTATCTCTCAGATGCCGGAGCTGAATGTCGTTTTTAACGGCTTTGAGCCGGGCGGCCGGGCTTGGTTTTTCAACCACACGGCAGGCCGGATTGATAGCGGATGCCAGGCGGGCGGATGTCATGTCCGGATCTATCAGCATACAGGCAGAATCAGTTATCTGTCCCAGGGCCGTGTCAATATCTGTATAACCGGCCAGGGTCACACCGTCGTCCGCCAGGCTTGCGGCCAGATCTTTGTTCACCTTGTCCGGGTGGATGAACAGCCGGACAGATGATTTAGTGAAAAGAGCAAACGCGATGTTCACCGGATTGTTGGGAGCATCGGATCCCCGCAGGTTGAATGTCCAGGCAATGTCCTCCAGACCGGTCATCACATGGCAGTCCGCCCCGGCCTGTGCCATGGCCTCCCGGATATTTTCGATCTTTTCAACCCGGGACTGGCCGGCATGCATCACATCGAATTCCCAGGCCGTTGACACCGGCAGGGGAGGCCGATCCTGCCATAAATCTTTTACCAGATCCAGGTCGGTACGCAACCGGATCTGCCGGATATCCCACAATTGCCGGTATGTTTTTTCCTGGGTTCGTGAGATGACCCGGCCGTCAATGACCACCATGTCTTTGGGGGACAGATGATCAAAAATCCAGCGATGGAATTCGGGCACATCTTTTTCCCCGGATTTAAACAATTCGAATTCCGATCCCTGTATCTGAAGACCGGCCTGGAGCCAGTATCTGAAATCGGTCCATAAAACGGCCCGGGTGCGGGTGACCACGGCCACGCCGGCTGATCCGGTAAATCCGGTGAGCCAGGCCCGGGCCTGCCAGTGCCCGGTGACATATTCGCTCTGATGGGGATCGGCAGAAGGTACCACGACCGCGGCAATCTGGTGTGCCGCCATCATTCGCCTCAATGCCACCAGTTTTTCATCTGTTTTCACAACATCCCTTCCTCAGTTTATCTTCTATGATCTCTCAGGTATTCCCAGCCATATACAATGCCCATGGCATACACTGTCTTAAACAATTTCTCAATCTTTTTTCAGAAAGCCCTTTCGGGTATCCTGCCGCTGTCCTGGGAAAAGGCATAGACAGAATGGCTCTGGCATTGAAAAGACGATCCAGATGAATTTTTTCTTGACTTAACACCTTCATATTTCTTATAGTTGAGCAATTTTCAAACAGAAATTGCAGGTTTCGTTCAAAATTTAAGCTTAACCTAAACAAAGGGAGTTAAAAATGAACACTTTTTTGAAAAGCCTCACCGTTGGGGTATTGTCCATGATGATGTTTGCCGCACCCGGTTTTGCCAGTGAAACAATCAAAGTCGCCAATGCCGGTGCGCTTTCCGGAGACCTTGCCCCTTATGGCATTTCCGCCCTCAGAGGCGTTGAAATGGCGGTAGAAGACATCAATGAACAAGGTGGTATCCTGGGAAAGAAAGTCGAACTGATGCTGGGAGATGATGTGTGTAAACCGGAAGTGGCTGTCAACGTGGCCACCAAACTGGTATCTGACGGGGCTCAGATGATCGTGGGCCATGTCTGCTCCGGTGCCACCATTGCTGCAAACAAAATTTACAAAGATGCCGGTATTATCCTTATTTCCAGTTCTGCCACCAATGACGATCTGACCCTGACCGGCGAACATCCCAATTTCTTCAGGACCATTTCCAATGACGGTGCCCAGGCCACGTTGATGACCGATTTTGCAAAAAATGAGCTCAAGGTCAAAAAAGTGGCCCTGATCCATGACAAAGGCGATTACGGTAAAGGGCAGATGGAACTGGCCAAAATCGCTTTTGAACATATGGGAGGCGTGGAAATCGTGCTGTTCGAGGGCGTGACCACCGGCGCGATGGATTACTCAGCCATTGTCTCTAAAATCAAACGCTCCGGTGCGGAACTCGTCATGTGGGGCGGGTATCATTCCGATGCGTCCAAAATCATCCAGCTGTTGAAAAAGAAACGCGTGGATACGCTTTTCATGGGTGCGGACGGTATCTATGGGGACAACCTGCCCAACCTGGCCGGCGAATTTGCCGAGGGTGTCTATGCCACCGGCCCCAACGACACCTCTTCCAACCCCATGCACCAGGCATTGACCAAAGAGCATCAGGAAAAATACGGGGAAGATCCCGGCACTTTTTTCATTACCGGTTACACGTGCATGCAGGCCCTGGCCGCGGCTGCTGAAAAAGCCGGCACCGTGGAATATGATGCCATGCGGGCTGCCATGTTCGACATCACTGTGGATTCTCCCATGGGTCCCATCGGATTTGACAAAAACGGCGACATCATTGGTGCGGGTTTTTCCGTATACCGTGTGATCGACGGAAAATACCAGCAGGTCAACTAACGATTCATGTCTTTGAAAAACAGGAGCCAGATCCCTGAACGGATTTGCGCTCCTGTTTCTTACCCGCAGATTTGCCTTAAACCAAAGACGTTCAGGATGAAACATCATGCGTTGGATTAGTATATTGCTGGGTCTGTCCGGTACCGGGGCCGTCGGTTTTTTCGCTGTCCGGGAAATTATCATGTACCCCATGTATTTTTTTGAACTGTTTCTGGGCGGCTTGACCCGCGGCAGTATCTACGCCCTGATCGCCTTGGGATACACCATGGTGTACGGCATCATTCAGCTGATCAACTTCGCCCATGGAGAGATCTACATGATCGGTGCCATGACCGCTTTGATCGTGGCCACTGTTCTGGGAATGTGGGGGTGGAACACGGCGGTGATCGTCATCCTGGCGTTTGTGTTTGCCATTGTCTATTCATGTGCCTATGGTTTTACGGTGGAAAAAATCGCCTACAAACCGTTGCGAAACGCGCCCCGCCTGTCCGCACTGATCTCGGCCATCGGCATGAGCCTGTTTCTGCAGAACTATGTCATGCTGGCCCAGACCCCGGACTATCTGCCTTTTCAAAGTCTGATCCCTGATTTTCAATTCTGGGAGCCCTTTGCCCATATTATCACATCTGTGGAAATCACGATCATCATCACCACGGTGATCGTCATGATCCTGCTGGGGCTGCTCATCAAATTCACCCGGATCGGCAAAGCCATGCGGGCCACGGCCCAGGACAAGGTCATGGCGGCCCTGCTGGGAATCAATGTCAACAACGTCATTTCCGCCACATTTGTGGTGGGCTCTGCCACGGCAGCCATCGGCGGGGTGCTCATCGCCTGCCATGTAGGCCAGATCAATTTCTATATCGGATTTCTGGCCGGGCTCAAAGCATTTATTGCAGCTGTTTTAGGCGGCATCGGCTCTATTCCCGGCGCCGTACTGGGCTCGCTGGTTCTGGGTATTTCCGAAAGCTTTTTTACCGGGTATTTCTGGAGCGAATACGAGGATGTGTTCGCGTTTGCCATTCTGGTGCTGATCCTGATATTCCGGCCTTCCGGAATCCTGGGCCGCCACGATACCCAGAAAGTGTAATATAGATTCAGGTGACAACTTATGCCGATTAAGCAACAGCTCAAACAATCTTTGATCATCGCCTTCTGGTTCATGATCCTGACCTTTCCCATCATGGTGATCAAGGTCAACACGATTCAGAACATCATTGTTTTCAGATGGTTCAACCTGCTATGGGTAGGCATTCTCACCTTTGTTGCCTCTCTGGTGTGGAACTATTTTCTGCGGCGTACCGAGGACGGCAAGAAAAAGGATTTTGAAGACGACACCCCTCTGATCCACCGGCTTCTGCAAAACGACCGGTTCCGCAGGCCTTTTCTGGGACTGCTGGCCGCCTTTTTCATTGCCTACCCGTTTATTTTCCCCATGTATCATACCTCCATCATGATATCGGCCCTGGTGTATGTCATGCTGGGTCTGGGGCTCAACATCGTGGTGGGATTGGCCGGCCTTCTGGACTTAGGCTATGTGGCGTTCTATGCCGTCGGGGCTTATGCCTACGCCCTGCTGAACCTGCACTTCGGACTCAGTTTCTGGATGGTGCTGCCTTTGTCCGCTTTGCTGGGCACCTTGTTCGGGGTGCTGCTGGGATATCCCGTTCTGCGGCTCAGAGGGGATTACCTGGCCATCGTGACCTTGGGGTTCGGGGAAATCATCCGGATCGTTCTGGAAAACTGGGATGAATTTTCAAACGGTCCCCGGGGCATCGCGGATATTCCAGCCCCCACTTTTTTCGGGCACCAGTTCAATCAGGATAATACCATGATCTACATCTATTTCATTGTGATCGCCCTGGTGCTCATGACCATCTTTTTTGTCAACCGGCTGGAAAATTCCAAAATCGGCCGGGCCTGGATCGCGTTGCGGGATGATGAGATCGCCTGCCAGGCCATGGGGATCGACAAATTCAAAACCAAACTCACCGCATTTGCCCTGGGCGCCACCTGGGCCGCCATGGGCGGGGTGATCTTTGCCGCCAAAACCTCTTATATCAACCCCATGTCCTTTACCATCTGGGAGTCCATCACCATCTTGTGCGTGGTGGTCATCGGCGGCATGGGATCGGCCATCGGTGTCATTGCCGGGGCATTGGTGCTGATTCTTCTGCCGGAATACCTGCGGGCCGTAGCGGAATACCGGATGCTGGTGTTCGGGGCGCTTCAGGTCATTGTCATGGTGTTCAAGCCGGACGGGCTGATCAAAAGCGTTCGAAAAGTCTATACGTTTAAAACATCACAGGAACCCCAGCAGGAAAAAATAGCCCATGGAACCCATACTTGACGTTAAAAACCTGACCATGAAATTCGGGGGTCTGAAAGCCCTGGACGATGTGAGCATTGCCATTGAAAAAGGGCAGATAGCCGCACTCATCGGTCCCAACGGCGCCGGAAAAACCACATTTTTCAACTGTATCACCGGCATTTATGACCCCACTATCGGAAATGTGGAAATTACCCCTCCCGGCAAAAACACCCAAAGCCTCAGAGGCCTCAAACCCAATTATGTGACAGAAAGAGGTATTGCCAGAACTTTTCAGAACATCCGGCTGTTCCATGGCATGACCGTCCTGGAAAACGTGTTGATCGGCCGGCACTGTCGCCTGTCTTCCGGGATTATCAAGGCCATGCTCAAACCCCCCAGCCAAAAGGAGGAAGAGAAACAAGCGGTATATGACAGTTACAAAATTCTGGAAAAAATCGGCCTGGCAAAATATGTGAATGAAATGGCGGTGAACCTGCCATACGGGGCACAACGACGTCTGGAAATCGCCCGGGCCATGGCCACGGACCCTTTTTTACTGCTGCTGGATGAACCGGCCGCCGGCATGAACCCCCAGGAAACCAAAGAACTGGATGATCTGATTCTCTGGCTGCGGGACAATGAAAACCTGACCATTCTGCTCATCGAACATGATATGAAGCTGGTCATGAGCCTGTCCGACTGGATCCATGTGGTGGATTACGGCAAAAAAATCGCCGAAGGCACCCCTGCCGAAATCAAAGCCAATCCTGATGTCATCAAAGCCTATCTGGGAGAAGAATCTGACGATGCTTAAACTGTCCAATATCCATACGTATTACGGCAATATCCACGCGCTTAAAGGCATTGACATCGAGGTGGAGGAAGGGGAAGTGATTTCCCTGATCGGTGCCAACGGGGCCGGAAAATCCACCACTCTGATGACGACGTCCGGTATTGTCCCTGCCAAAAAAGGCACCATCGAACTCAATGGTGAAGACATCACCTATCTACCGCCGGATGATATAGTCAAAAAAGGAATCTGCCAGGTGCCTGAAGGCCGCCGGATATTCCCTTACCTGACAGTGGCTGAAAATCTGGACATGGGGGCGTTTCTGCGTAATGACAATGATAAGATCAAACAGGATCTGGCGTATGTGTATGAACTGTTTCCCATCCTGGCCAACCGCCGGAACCAGGCCGGCGGTACGTTAAGCGGCGGGGAACAGCAGATGCTGGCCATATCCCGGGCGTTGATGTCCCGGCCCAAGATTCTGCTGCTGGATGAGCCGTCTTTGGGCCTGGCACCCATTGTAGTGAAACAAATTTTTTCCATCATAGAAAAGATCAATCAGGAGAGCAGAACCACCATATTCATTGTGGAGCAGAACGCCAATCTGGCGTTAAAAGCGGCCCACCGGGGATATGTCATGGAAACCGGACGGATTACCATGACAGATACCGGTGAAAACCTGCTGGCCAACGAGGATGTCAAAAAAGCCTATCTGGGAATTTAGGGTTACAGCTCTTTTTTCAGGTTGATGAATTCACTGCGCTTGAATCCCAGCTTCTTGAAAAAAGACAGCACATCAATGGAATCCCACATCACGGACGAATAGATACAGGCCACTTCTTTGTCCCTGTAAATATCACAAATCCGGTTGGCCAGTGCCAGCCCGATACCCTGGCCCATATAATCCGGATGCACGCCGATGGCCATGATCCAGGCACTTTTCCGGATACCGAAACCGGCATACAGGGTGGTGGAAATCATGTACCCCACGACCTTATTGTTCAATTCCGCGGCCAGGCTGGTGGTGCTGTTTCCATCGGATACCTGCTGTTTCACCAGCTTGAGAAAATCGACATTGGCATCCTGGGGTGAGATGGCGGCACGGATATCTTCTATGGCCTGGGCATCCTCCAGACGGATTTCTCTGATGATCGGTTCTTCCAAAACATCCTCCCTGTTATTCTACTTTGATAATTTTGACCGTATGCCCCACCCAGTTGGGCGGTAGATATATTCTGCCACTGTTGCCGGAGG
Organism: Desulfotignum sp.; assembly: GCA_021737695.1. Taxonomy (GTDB): domain Bacteria; phylum Desulfobacterota; class Desulfobacteria; order Desulfobacterales; family Desulfobacteraceae; genus Desulfotignum. Next base: position 8,595 of record JAIPDL010000054.1, read on the forward strand.
ATTTCACTTCTTTTTCAATCATTTCCTCTCCGTACACCTCGAATTTGACTCTGGCCTGAGGAACCGGTTTGGTCTCTTCCGCCGCCAATGGGGTTTCAGTTTGATTTTTTTCAGTCATTTAATATCCCGTTTTTGATGAAAAAGATTCTTTGCTGTCTTTTGAACTTGTAAAAGACAGACCGACCATTTCATTATAAAAAAGACCATATATTGTTTTCTTTATTTTTTCAACGTCAACTCATGAAAGGGCCTGATAAAAAAAGCACAGGCAGCTCGGAAAAATTTTTCCCCGCACTGCCTGTGCTTCAGATAAAGATGACAAAACAATTTCTAAATCAAGGGATTATACACCGCTGTTTTCATAATAAGGTACCGAATGGCCAGATCTCCTGCCAGAACAGATGCCAGGCGCAGAAAAACCAGAAATCCATTGGTACTGCCGCCCCACATGATCAATGTAAAAATCAGGGGCAAAAGAACGGCCAGGACCCCGACACCCTCATACGTAGCCCGCTTGAGATCGCCTTCCAGCATCTTTTTAACGGAAATTTTTGCCACGTCACTCATATGCCATGTGCCCCAGGCATACAACCCGATACACAAAATGTAGATCAAAAAGAACGTGGCAGCCCAGACTTCCATGCCGGAAACCACCGTGGCATTTCCGGACATAGCGAACAAAAGCTGAAGCAGTTGATGACCCACCCAGATCCCGGAAATGATGGACAACGGCAGCACAACAGTGGAACTCCATGCCGGCAGGGCACGGACCACGTTCATGGTGGCAAACCCGTGGGAAATGATCAGCAGGCATAAAATGCCCATGATGAAATTAAACACCATATTAAAGCCGCCCGGAGTAATGATCTGCAAAAATCCCAGAACGGCAAACACACCGATGATCCACATGCCCCGGGACAATTCGGACGTATTGGGCTTCATGAGCATGCGCCAGGCCCGTTTGGGATTGCCCAGATACAGCACATGGATAATCCCGCCCAGCACCAGGGTGATGAGCCAGCCGATCACGATTCCAGGTCGGAAACTGTAAAACAGAGACATGAAATACAGGCCGGCACCGATTTCAGAAAAAAAGAAGGCCAGCCAGAGAAAAATACCTTTTTCATCGATCCACTGCCGCTGACGGGTCGGACTGATCATCCACTCATAGGGTTTGATCCCGGAGCCATCAGACGGAAACATGGTTTCAACCAGATTTTGGTGATTATCATTCATGGATATACCCTCCTAATTTACTTTATAAATCTTGACAGCTACCGCAGTCTCCATGTTACCGGCGACCGGGTCGAAATATTTGAGTTTGGACGGCAGCAGTTTACAGAAATTGGCGCCTTTGCCTTTGGCAATGGGCCGTCCGTCCGCCCACAACCCGCCCTGGCCGGCAATACCGATCACCTTGGGACTCTGGGCTTCCATGGTTTTGACAATGCCTTTTTCCTTGACCCCGTATTTATTTTCAATGCAGATGATATCTCCATCCTTGAATCCCCGTTCCTTTGCCATAGTGGTATTTAAAGTGATGGTAAAGGTATAGGGACACATCTGGGATACTTCATCCACATAGGGATTCTGGAACGTGGTGTTGTTGGTGTGCAAAATATCTCTGTAAGAGAATGCCAGCAGGTCATATTCATCATCCAGGTCTTTGTGGGATTCCGGCCAGAACCAGGAAGGCAGGGGCGTATACTGATCCATATCCATATCCAGTTTCTTATGGTCGAAACCGGAGTCCTCAAAGATCTTTTCCATATTGCGTCTGTCATGAATCAAATATTCCATGTACACCGGGCATCTGGAATCAATCTCCCACCGCCAGTAAACATCTTCAATGGATTTATGCCAGGTGGCGTACCCCTGTTCTTCAATTTTTTCCTTATCCGGGCCATACACCCATTTCAGCACCCGTTCGCCGATCTCTTTCCAGGTCAATTTTTCACCGGGCTTGATCTGCAGTTCCGGATCCTCGATCCGGTAGTAATCATTGAGCTTGGCGTTGAATTTGTCCAGCACGCCCACCCGGTGCGCCACCTCCAGGTACACATCCATGAAGAAGCGGGATTCGCCGATGGGTTTGGCCACCGGTTTCTGCAGATGCACAAACCAGTCTTCATAAGAAGGCGATCCGGAAAAAAAGAATGCATCAATCTCCGAAGACCAGCAGTCTTTTTCAAGATAGGACACATCCGGCAGGATCAGGTCGCCAATGGCCTGATCAGTCTCGTTGATCCACAGATCATTTTGAACCACAAAACAGTCTTTGAAGTTCCTCACTGCCACATCCCAGTCGGAATTACTGATGATAAAATTAGCGGAAATACCGAAAATCATCTCGGGTTTGGCCTTCATGCCCAGTTTCTCATGAATGTAATCCACTTCTTCCACATAAGGAATATGGGACAAGGTACAATGGGTCCACACATCCACGCATCCCATGTTCGTGGCTGGATAGCTGGGCGCATGCACGGGCCAGGGATCATGGGAATAGAAAACGGACGGAACGATCACGCCGTCCGTGCCCACAGTACAGGTCTGTTCGTAATTGCCGCCCGGATAGGCCCGGCGAATGGCCGGCCATCCCAGGGTGCCGCCGGGAACATCTTCAGCGCCCACCAGCTGGGCCATCAAGTCAATGGCCGCCACCTGATGGATCCCGTTGGTGTGGCCCTGGGAGCCCCGGAACGTGACCGATGACACAGGCCGGTAGGGAAAGGTTTTGCCTTCGATGGTGATGGTGGAGCCGATCTGGGCGTTGTCCACCCAGCCTTTGGCCACTTCCAGAATCTTGGCCGCCGGTACGGTGGAAATTTCTGCGGCCCATTCCACGGTAAACTGCTTCAAATGTTCCTTGAACGGCACAAAGCAGGGGCGCACTTTTTCCCCATTGTATTCGTATTCACCGTCCAGGGCCAGATCTTCCCAGGCAGCGGATTGATCGTCATATTCTTTGATCTCGCCGGCTTTGGTATCATACACCAGTGGTTTGTCACTTTTTTCATGGCGCATGTAAGTGCCGTCTTCCTTGATCAGGTAGACGAAATTGGTCTTGGCCCTCAGATACAGTTCATCCATTTCACCGCGGATGTTCACGATATAGTTGGCAATGGCCAGCCCCACGGCCGCATCCGTACCCGGCAGAATAGCCAGCCACTCCGTGGCCTTGCCCCCGGCAAAGTTGCCCATGGGATCGAACACGATCTCCTTGATGCCCCGACGTACGGCATCGGCCCGCAACCTGGCATTGGTCATCGCCGAATGTCCGGAACCGGTGCCTTTGCTGGAACCCCATTTAAGCACATATTTGGTGTACCGCCAGTCGGGCGCAATGGACCAGGCCCCGTGAATCAGGCCCCCCAGCATATGGCAGGCGTTTCCGCAGTGCAGGCTGCCACCGCCGATGATAAAATTACCGTTGTTTTTGACGCCGAACGCCTGGGCATAAAAATAGGGATGGTTGTGCGGCCCGTCCGACGCACGCATGGTCTGGTTGGTGAACAAAATCTTGTTGGGATCGTCTTCCATGATCTTTTTCATCTTGGTGGCGATCATTTCATAGGCTTCTTCCCATTCAATCTCTTTCCATTTGGGATCCACACCGATCCCTTTTTCCGGATTGGTCCGAAGCATCGGTTTTTTGATCCGGTTGGGATCATGGTAGTACATGAGACCGGCCACACCTTTGCCGCAAAGCCCGGCATTGGTGCCGCCCATGGTGGTCTCTTTGATGCCTTCAATTTTTACCGGCACCCCGTTCACCACCCGGACTTTGGCACCGCATCCGCAGTAGCAGACACCACAGGTGGTATTTACCCATTTGTCTTCCCAAATTTCATCTGTCTTATAGGTCATATTGCCTCCTGTTTAATCAATATAATAAACGGCGGGTTCCGTGCCGAATTCTTTTCTGAGTTGTTTGCCTTTCTTTTCCATGATCAGCCGGTTGATCTCGCTGTTGGGATCATCCAGATCACCAAACACTCTGGCGCCTACCGGACAGATATTGACACAGGCGGGCGTGGCGTCTTCATCCTTGCCCGGGGTCAGCCCTTTTTTCATGCCTTCATCCACGCGTTCAGAACAGAAATTACACTTGATCACGGTACCGAGTTTAAACGGATACAGTTTTTCCCCGATGGTTTCCATCTCGGTTTTGCCCTGGCCTGGAAAAAACTCCCGATTTTTGGTTTTTTCGTCGTAGTAGGTCCGTTGCTGATATGGACAAGCGACCATACAGGCCCGGCATCCTACGCATTTGGTGTCATCAACGGCCACGATACCGTCTTCTCTGACATAGGTGGCTCCGGTGGGGCACGCCTCCACACAGGCCGCATCCTCGCAATGGTTGCACAGGACCGGATAAATCAGCTTGGAAGAGGTGGGAAACTTGCCGGTTTCTCCAATCAACACCCGGTTAAAGAACACCCCGGGCGGCAAAAAATGTTCTTCCTTGCACGCGATGGTGCATCCCCAGCAGGCAATACACCGTTTGACATCGATTACCATTCCCCATCTAGGCATAGCAGCTCCTTTTCTCATTACATTTAAAATTATGTGTTGGTATTGATCCTGTGTTACGCTGCCTAAAGATCAACGGTCGTTACCTCCTCAAACCCTCTTTTTGCGCAGACCCTGTTGGCATCGAGTTTTTTTCCTGAAAAATAATCCGCCAGAGCCTCTAAAACCGGGTCGATATCCAGCAGCCCCGACATTTTTGCAAATGCCCCCACGACCACGGTATTGGGAATGGGCAGTCCGATCTCCTCCATGGCAATACCGTTGGCATCGACCATGGCCAGTTTTCTTAAATTCTCATGACGAATATCGCCCTTGTTCTTCTTGTCGTTGATCAAAAGCATACCGCCAGGCACCAACCCGTCAAATACAGCGGGAGAATTTTTTTGAGACGGATCCAGCACCACCAGAATATTGGGGTTGTAGATCTGCGTCTTCTCTTTCACCGGCTTGTCGGAAAACCGCCCGAATGCCGTGACCGGCGCTCCGCGACGTTCGAATCCGAACATGGGAAAACTGGCGCCGAACTGCCCGGTTCTGGCAAATGCATTGGCCAGAATCTTGGAGGTGGTCACCACCCCCTGCCCGCCCCTGCCATGGAATCTGACTTCACTCATCATCATTTTTCTCCTTAATCTTGAGCAGATACCGGTAGCTGACATTCCGCTTCCAGCACACTCAGTCCGCCCAAAAGGCAAGTTTCATATTCCACATCTTCCTGAAGAATCTCAAGATCGGCTTCAGTCATGTGATTGAATTTTTTCATCAGCTTGGTGTAATTGCTCACGGGTTTGGGTTTTTTAACGGTTTTGGTCATGCGGATTTTACCATTTTCCGCTTCCCACAAAGGAAAATAATTGGTTTTGACCGCCTGTCGGCAGATCTCGATGGTATCCGCGGGATTCGCACCCCAGCCAGTGGGACAGGGGGCAAACACATGGAGAAAGCAAAAACCCCGTTCCTTGGCCTTTTTGGCTTTAAGCAGTTTTTTGGCCAGATCCTCCAGATCGCTGAGGGTCGCCGTGGCAGTATAAGGGATTTTGTTCATGGCCATTTTCACCCCTAAATTCATGCGCCGCAGATTTTTTCCTTTGTGCACCGTGCCATAGGGGGTGGTGGTGGTGGTGGCGCCGTACGGGGTGGTTCCGCTTTTTTGAATCCCGGTATTCATGTATCCTTCATTGTCATAACAGATATAAATAAACGGTTCATTACGTTCCGCAGCACCGGACAGATTCCCGAATCCAATATCATTGGCTGTGCCGTCGCCGTTGAAACACACCACCGTGTTGTCAATACCCGCCTTTTTGTAGTAACGCACCAATCCTGTGGCATTGGCGGCCGCTCCGGTCATCAAGGTACCGAAATAAGACAGGGTATGCCACGACTGCTTGTTCTGACCCAGCAGTACCGGGGCGGAACAGGACGGGGTTCCGGTAATGATGATATCATTTCCCAGGACCCGGGGGATGAACCGCAGCAGCAGTTCCAAACCACAGCCCGGGCAGAATGACACTCCTTTCGAAAACGGATCGTCATATTTAAGGTAATCCAGTACTTTGGTCAGCCGGGCTTTGTTTTTCTCAGCCATGTTATTTTTCCCCCTTATCTTTGTTGGCTTTTGGATAAGATACCCAGGTCACTTCAGGGACATCCTTACCGTCGGCCAGATCTGCCGTCATTTGGATCATCTGTTTCACATTGGTTTTGGTGATATCGGTATTGGCAATGCCGTCAATAAAACTGACCAGTTTTGCACCGCCCAGCTTGGTTTCAAACGCTTTGAGTTCCGTGTAGATGGGACCCCCGTCAAATCCGAAGGCCAAACTGCGGTCCACCACGCCGATGGCTTTTTTCCCTTTAAGCGCCTTGACCAGGGCCTGATGGGGAAACGGACGATACATGCGGATCTTCACCAGGCCGATGCGGATGCCTTTTTCCCGCTGCTCGTCAATGACCGACTTGATGGTACCGCACATGGACCCGGATCCCACCAGAACCATATCCGCATCTTCGGTGAGATACTCTTCCAGCTGGCCGCCGTAGGAACGGCTGAAAATATCGGCAAACTCCTGGTCAATGGCATCAAATTTGGCTTTGGACCGTTCCATGGCCGTCACATGTTTATGCCGCAATTCCATGTACCCGCCTAAAATTCCGTGGGTCCCCACGCCCAGTTTTTCACCGGGCCGAAGCATGGTCCGTTTGGGCTGGGACTCCAGCACGGACAAAAACTGATCCACGGTCTCCTGGGCCGGGATCTCCACACCTTCGGACAGATAGGACAGAAAAAAGCCGTCATAATGCACCATGACCGGCAATTGAATATCGTAATCCTCGGCCAGGCGGTAGCTCTGAAGCACCAGATCCATAATCTCCTGGCAGTTTTCAGCAATCAGAAATATCCAGCCCGCATCCCGGGTGGATATCATGTCCTGCTGGCCGGAGGACACGGCGATAATGCCCGGGGTTTCCCGGTTTACATTGACCATGACCACAGGGGCTCTGGCACCGGCGGTGGCCAGTACCGCATCATACATAAAGACCAATCCCCAGGAGGACGAGGCGGTAAACACCCGGCCGCCGGCCAAAGATGCCGCCATCACCGCGTTCATCGCTGAATTTTCCCCTTCCACGGTGATCAGTTCGCAATCCATGTCACCGGATGCATGAAAACTGGATATCTGTTCAATCACTTCGGTCTGGGGAGTGATGGGATAGGCCGCCACCACATCAGGCCGGGCCAGTTTGGCGGCAATGGCTGCGGCGGCGTTGCCGGTGATAACTTGAATATTAGACGAAATAGCTGTGGTATTCATGATACAAACTCCCCTTCCGAAACCATGGTGATCGCGCCCTTGGGACATTCTTTTGCGCAGATACCGCATCCTTTACAAAAATCCAGATCCGGTTCGAAACAGCTGTCCGCTGTCATTTCCATCACCTGGATCGGGCAGTAAATGGCGCAAAACCCGCAGAAAATGCATTTTTCTTTGTCCACAACCGGGCGCTTGGATCGCCAATCGCCGGTATCCGTGCACATCAGCGAATCAGTGGCTTCCGACCACGGTCCTTCGTGATTAAAGTATTGATTTGATGACATAAATTCCCTCCCCCTGTTTACGAATAAGATGACCCTGGGCAATGCTGCTTTATTGTATCTACTTCATAGCCATTTTTTTGATACAATTCGATTGCATTGTCAAGTAAAAAATTTGAAATGAACAAAAAAATGATGGTTTTGATAAGTGAGAAGTAGGACTTACCTTAAAAAGATAAGTCCTGATATAAAAGAAATAGTTGATAAATCAACGATTCACGCCGCGCTGAATTATCACACATCCAGCATCGTGGGGTTTTTCGGTGCGGTTTCTGGGCGAAATTGATCCGCCGGGGATATTTCCAATCATTAAAGAGCGGCTTTAAACGGATCCAGCCCGACCCGTTCAATCATTTTCCCCAGACGTTCCCCGGGTTTTGCCTGATCCGTATACACAGCGATCACTTGTTCCACGGCTGTCATCACCTGTTCATCATCCAGCCCGGCCACCAGTTCCTTGCCGATCCGGGGTGTCATCCCCACATTTCCACCGATGGTCAGAGTCCATCCTTTGGGAAATCCAATCAGTCCGATATCCCGGACCCAGGATTCCGAGCAACTGAGCTTACACCCGGACACGGCCATCTTGAATTTACCCGGCAACGCAGTGGCATGGTATTTCTGATCCAGTTTCATCCCCATTCCCAATGCATCCTGTTTGCCCAGTTTACAGAACGTGGTGCCGGGACATGCCCGGACACTTCTGACGCAAAGACCGACCGCCGCCCCCTTGTCCATACTCAGCTCTTCCCAGACCGCATCAATGTCGGATTCTTTCAATCCCACGATCGCCAGACGGGTGGCCCCGGTGATCTTTATGGCTTTGGCCTGGTATTTTTCGGAAACATCCGCAATTTTTCTCAGCAGGTCCGGTGTGACCACGCCACAGGGAATATGTGGCGCAATGGCATAGGTTTCATTATCATTCTGGGGGATGGCCCCTTTTTCTCCAAGTTTCAGCATTCAGTCTCTCCAATCAATAAAAGGTTATGTCCAATATTTCATCAATTTAAAGAGGTTGAAACAGGCTGTCAAGCAGATTGTCTGAATGACCGCGCCTCCAAACCGGCGAATGGGTTTTTCATGGATGGCGCTTGAATATCACGAATCTGTTGTTAACTTTAATTTTAAGACAATTTTTAAACCCAACACAGGAGGGAAACCATGGACAAGCAGGAATTATGCGAAAAAATCAGATCCATTTATCCGGATATCGGTGAATGCGGGATTGATGTGGATGTCGGGTATGACAAAGACAACCAGCGGTGGACCGTTTATCTCAAAAAAGACAAAAAGGCGTTGAAAACATTTCTGGAACCCGATGACGCCCGTTTATGCATGGAAGGCAAACAATGCATGAGTTTGGGAGTTGAAATCAACCAGTTAAAAGACAGCATTGACAGAATGCCGTTGAAATGAGGTGATGTGATGACAGACCCTGACAAAAAAAAAGAGAACCATGACGCGGATCTGGACGTGTGTACCCAGGCCCCTGAGTTTGCTGAACATGCAAGACCCAATGAATCACCACAGGATGCCTGCGATGACGGCAGGGCCGGCACAGGTAAAAACAAACAAAAATCTGACAGATCGAAATGAGCTTCAATTTATCCGGCCCGAAACTGTTGTCACAGATTTTTCAGGAGGCGGTATTCTCTCGCTTCTGGACTGAATATTCCAGTTGAACACTGCTTTTCTTCTGATCATCAGGCCGGATGGTAGAGGGGGTAAAAACGATACCGGCGGTGATTTTGCCCGATTCAGTGATGCTTTCCAGGGAAAGCGGCTCAGTAAAAAGGGTTTCTATCTCCCGGAGAGCCTGGGAAGGACCGACAACCAGAATCTTTTCCGGTTCAATCACAGTCCGGGTCATGATCAAATCCGGAGAAAGCCTGCCGGCCCAGAAAGCCTGAATCGCAATCTCTTTTTTTAAAGGCACATCCACAAACACCTCCAGCATGGACGGCTCGATACTTTTCACTGAAATGCCCGGTGGCAGTGACACTGCATTCCGCCCGACAGACAGGCTGTTTTTACCCGGCGTGGTATTGGTAAGGTTGAGCTTGACATTGATGCGGTCCGGCTTCAAAGACCGGATCAGGGGTCTGGAGCCGCTGACCAGCAGCCGGATACTGCTGGCAGATGAGGAAAAAACTTCCATGTTCTGATCTGATTTGACAAATTCGACGGGGACATCATGGGTGGCCAGCGTTTCCACCCCCCTGGAAAAACTGAGCCAAAGCCCGGTGACACAGGCCAGGCACACGGCACCGGCAATCGCCAGTTCCCTTGTCTGTTTTCTTATATCCCTGGCTGATGAGTCCCCCCCAACATGCTGAATCAGCATTTTTTCAAGCACGCCGGCATCATTGATGTCGTAAATTTGTTTATCCCGGACCAGTGTAATTTTGCCCCGTTCTTCTGATACCACGATCACCAGGGCATCGGTCTGTTCCGCCAGACCGATAGCGGCCCGGTGCCGGGTACCAAAACGGGAAGGCAGATCCGTCCGTTTTGACAGGGGAAGAATCACCCCCACATCCGTAATCCGGTCTCCCCGGATCACCACCGCACCGTCATGAACCGGATTGTCCTGCCAGAAAATGCTGAGCAGCATCTCTTTGGACAGTTTTCCCTGCCAGGCAATCCCCTCCTGAACCACACTTTCCATCCCCTTGCTCAAGGGCAGCACGATCAGCGCGCCGATTTTTTTTCTGGCCAGTTCATACGCGCTTTCAACAATGATCCCCACAGGAGTCTTCAGCTGCTGGCGGGGAATCCCCCATAAAAAAAATTTCAGATCCCTAGTTTTGAGCACCGATGATATTTCATTGCGGAACACCACAATGATCACCAGGGCGGCAACGGCAATGACCCCCTGCATCACCCAGCTGGTGATAATCAGTCCCATGGAAAATGCCACCTGCCTGAAAACCAGCAGCACCCCCATGAACAGAAGCACCCGCAGCACATTGGTCCCCCGGAACAGCACATACAGCCGAAAAAGAATATAGGTATTCAGGGCGATATCCAACCCGTTCTGCCACCCGATATCAAAAAAATTCGCTATCATCATTCAATCTGAAATACTGAAACGAAGGGTTTTCACCAACTTGTCACGGCTGTCGACAATTTCCACACGCCAGGGCCCTTTGTCCGCAGGCCTGAGCTGCATACTGCTGAAAGAAGACCATTTGGGCGGATTCAACACCAGCCGGGTATTGGAAATCAACCGATCCTGCCGGTACCAGCGATGATACACGATGCTTTCTTCAAAAACCGGATCAAACGCGGAAAAACAATAGACCCGTCCCAGAGAAATGGAAAAAACGACCGCCGGATTGACCGGCTGAAACCTTTCAATGGCTTCACACATCAGTGCCTGAACCAGTACCGGCGGATCAGACACCGGTGCCATCACCGGGGCCTGATCCTGGGCATAGATCCTGGAGGTAACGGTTACAGCTGACACCAGACACATGATTAAAATGCTGCATATTCTAATGGACGGTTTCATTTTGGGTATCTTAGCCATACCCCTTTATTTTTTCAAGCAGATTCATTGAATTTCTGATTAACGTCTGGCAAAAACCAAACCTGTCTGCTATGTTATCAAAAGATGTCACACCGGTATCAACCAAAAAATCGGGTTGTTTTTAAAGGGGCGTTTTTATGAAATCCCAAGTCAAAATTCTGGCCACCGGCGGCACCATTGCCGGTATCAGCCGAATTCCGTCCCAGTCCGAATACTGTGCAGGACAGATGACCATTCAGGATATGATCGATGCGGTTCCGGATCTAAGCCGGCTGGCAGGTATTTCAGGAGAACAGATCGCCAATGTTGGATCCCAGGATATGTCATTTGAAATTCTGATCCGGCTGACCTGCCGCATCAACGAACTGATGAAATACGACGACATTCACGGCATTGTCGTCACCCACGGCACCGACACCATGGAAGAAACCGCCTTTTTTCTGAATCTCACCGTCAACAGCCCCAAGCCCGTGGTACTGACCGGGGCCATGCGGCCGGCCGATGCCATTTCAGCGGACGGCCCCTTGAACCTGTTCAATGCCGTGGCTGTGGCAGCCGATCCCAATGCCAGAGAACGAGGTGTCCTGGTGGTGATGAATGATCGGATTCACGGAGCCCATTCTCTGACCAAGACCAATACCACATCCGTGGAAACATTTTTATCCCCTGTCAACGGCCTGGTGGGAACCGTTAATTACGGGAAAACCGCCTATTTTCGATTCCCTTTCAGGCGGCACACCTATCTGAGTGAATTTTCCAGCCGGTTTTGTCACCCCCCCCACCCCATACTTCCCCGGGTAGACATCATTTATGCCTGTGTTGACATGCCACCGGATCTGATCGACTTATCGTCATCCGCCGGGGCTAAAGGCATTGTCATTGCCGGTGACGGCAACGGAAACATGAATCAGGCCACAATGAAAACTGCCGCACAAAAAGCGGCGTCTGGATTCTGTATTGTCAGAAGTTCCCGGGTGCCTACCGGAACGGTGGGCCGGAATATGGAAGTGGATGACGACACGTTGGGGTTTATTGCTTCAGATGAACTCAATCCTGCCAAGGCGCGAATACTGCTAATGCTGGCGCTGTTTAAACGAGTTCCCCGGCATCATATTCAACAGCTGTTTTATACATACTGACGTCTGCAATTATCCAGGGGACAGGCTGTCAATGGGCAGGTAAAGCAGTGTCCCTTGCGGCAGGCCGGCAAAATTGGTTATCTGCGCGCCGGTTTTCACACGCCCGGGCGGCAGATAATACACGGTGGTCTGTTCTTTGTACTTGTGACCGGCAATCCGGTAGGCGGTTTTTTGCCGGGTGATGGCAAACGGTCCCTGATATCCCACAATCAAACGGGTGTTCACAGGCAGATCATCCCAGTCGGGGATCCGGGATCCGGGCCGGGCAACACCGGACGGCAGAAAATAGATGGTGGAATCAAATTGATACGCCGGACCGGCATGGGACCAGGCTGTCATCTGGTCTGTGATGGTTTTTACTGGATATTCCGGAACATTGGTTTCAGCCTGCTGCGTCTCCTGATTCAACAAAATCCGGGTGCTGACGGGCAGCAGATGCCATCCGACTGCGCCGGCAATCTGGTCTCCGGTAATCCGACGGCCACTGGGAAGCACATATACGGTAGTCGGATGGTCATATTCTTCTCCGGCAATGGACCAGGCGGTTTGGTCTTTTGAAATCAGGTCGGGAACCGGACCCGTGGCGGCAATCCGGGCGGCCACCGCAGGCCCGGGGCTGTAAAACAGCTCTGCCAGATACGGGTCCGGCAGCAGTCGTCCGGCGATAACATCCGGATCATTATCAACCGTCGGCTTCAGTCCGGCCCGGGCACGATCAAAATTTTTGGCACACCGTTTTCTGCCCCGGTGATCTTTTGGAAACCAGGGATTGGGCCTGCCGAACGCCACCTGACTGTGGGTCAGCACTGCGTGATCGCCTAAGCCGTAAACGGTTTGAAGAATTTTGACCAGCAACCCCACAGACCGGTATTGCGCATCCGTCAGCGGCGCATTATGGTATCCCACCAGCTCGATGCCGATGGAAACCGAGGAGATATCTTTCCGGCCTTTCCACATGGACAGTCCGGCATGGTCAGCACGGAACTGTTTGTCCAGTATCCGGTAGGTGTCTCCGTTCCGGGCGATCACGTAATTGGCGTGCCCCCCGGGTGTGCTGCGACCGCTTGTCAACCGTTTGCCTTTGGCCACCACCCGCAGGGTGGCGGACAAGCCAAGCTCCGATGTATGCACGATAATATACAATGTGTGCTGACGCGGCACTTTTTTGAATTTTGGATTTACCCGATTCCGGTGATCAATAATTTTGGCCTGGAACTGGTTAAAATCCGATGTCGTAAAAGAAAAACCGGATGAATCCATGGGCAACCCGACCACGATCCAACCCAGGATCATCACCAGAAAAAAATGCCGCCCCATTTGGGTCACCTGGCAAACGAGTGGAATATTTTGGAAAATACGATTTCGTTGCGTCTTTTTTCCATTCATGATGTGAGTATAGCAATGAAACCCCAAAAAGGGAAACAGGCATTTTCATCAACCAGGCCGGATATATTTTTTATTGACAGAACCAAATGCTGAAATATATTTATTATTTAATATTTCACTTCGTGACTGGCACGTTCAATTAACAGAACTTAAAGGGTATTAAATGGAATTAGCTACATGTAAGGCGTCATATTTTGATTTATTTATTGATGTGACCAAAAAAATTACCACCGCAGAAAACACCGATGATATTTTTGAACTGATCACACAAAAGCTGCCGGAAATTATGGACGTGGATGGGTCCAGCATTCGTCTGCTGAACGATGCCGACAAAAAACTGATTTTGCGCAGTGCCAGCGGGTTAAGTGATGCCTACCTGAATCGCGGCCCCATTGACCATGAAGAGCCTGTTTTCAAGGCCCTTGAAGGCACCCCCATTGTCATTGAAGATGCAGGCAACGATCCCCGGACTCAATACAAAGAAAGCATCGTACAAGAGGGTATTCAATCCATTCTGGTCGTGCCTATTTCCATTCGGGGCAAGAATGTCGGCATTTTGCGGGTATTATGCAAAAAACCGCATCATTTCAACCCGGATGAAATCAATTTTGTCGCTGCATTGGGTGAACAATGCGGCATTGCCATTGAAAACGCACGGATTTTCGCCGACCAGCAGACCCAGTTGAATTATTTTGAAACCATCCATGCCATCAGCAAAAAAATCAATACCACCTATGAACTGGACAAAATCCTGGATTTGATTGTCACCCGTCTGCCTGAAGTCATGAATCTGAAAGCCGCCACCATCCGACTGATGGAAGAAAACAAGGGCGATCTTGAATTAAAAGCCGCGTATGGATTAAGTCAGACCTATCTGGAAAGAGGGCCTTTAGACAAGGAACTGGCCACTTATTATCTGAAACAGGGAGAACCCGTGGTAATCCTGGATGCCAAAACAGACCTCCACACCATATATCACAAAGAAGCGGAACTGGAAGGCATCAGCAGTATTCTGGCTGTCCCGGTCACGTTCAACGAGGAAGTGATCGGCATTTTACGCCTGCTCACCGAAGAGGTGCGGCAGTTCTCCCATGCTGACATCAATTTTGCCCTGGCCATTGCCGAACAAAGCGGTATTGCCATCCAGCGGGCCATTGACTACAACCGGCTCAAACAGACCTGCAAATAACAAAAGGAAAACAATGACATTTACCATCGACCATTTCAACATCAATGTCCTGGACCTGGACAAAAGCCTGGTGTTTTATGAAAAAGCCCTGGGGCTGAAGGAAACCCGGCGTACCACAGCCGATGACGGCAGTTATATCATCGTATATCTTGGAGACGGCACCAGCCCCTGCAAACTGGAACTGACCTGGCTCAAATCCCAGACCACTCCTTATGACTTAGGGGATGAAGAGTTTCATATTGCATTTAAAACCGATGACTTTGACGCGGCGTACACCCTGCACAAACAAATGGACTGCATCTGTTATGAAAACAAGGATATGGGCATCTATTTCATCAATGATCCGGACGGATACTGGCTGGAAATCGTACCGATCCGATGAATTCTAACTGCTGATACAGCCCATGTTTATCCCCACCACCATAGCCGAGGTGACCGCTCTGGGCTGGAACCGTCTGGACATCATTCTGGTCACGGGCGACACCTATATTGACTCGCCCTTCATGGGCATCAGCCTTATCGGCAAAATCCTGATCAAGGACGGATTCCGGGTGGGGATCATTGCCCAGCCCGGTCTGAACACGGCCAGGGATATCCTGCGCTTAGGCCCCCCGGTTTTGTTCTGGGGGGTCACGGCCGGGGCCGTGGATTCCATGGTGGCCAATTACACGCCTTTGAAAAAACGGCGAAAAATCGATGATTACACCCCGGGCCATGTAAACGAGCGAAGGCCGGACCGGGCCGTGATCGCTTATGCCAACCTGATCCGACGGTTCTGCAAACCTTCGCCCCCCATTGTCTTAGGCGGTATCGAAGCCAGCCTGAGGCGCATGGCCCATTATGATTTCTGGTCCAACAAAATCCGGCGGTCCATTCTGTTTGATGCCAAAGCCGATTACCTGGTGTTTGGTATGGGGCACACCACCATCCGTGATCTGGCACAGGCCCTGAAAAAAGGGCATCCGGTTGAAAATATGCCGGGCATCGCCTATATTTCCGGAACCCGGAAAGGAGTGGAGCTGCCTTGTTTTGACACGGTTGCCAAAAACAACCAGGCCTACACAGATGCATTCACCACATTTTACCGCAACACCGATCCGGTCACAGGGCAACGGCTGTGTCAGGCCCACCAGGACCGGTATCTGGTGCTGAATCCACCGGCACCTGTTTCCACCACGGCCCAGATGGACGAAATCCATGATCTTCCATATGAACATGATGTCCACCCTTTTTACAAAGCCATGGGATCGGTCCGGGCCCTGGACACCATCCGGTTTGCCATCCCCACCCATTACGGATGCTATGGGGAATGCCGATTCTGTGCCATCACGGTCCACCAGGGCCGGATGGTGCAGTCCCGGAGCCCGGGTTCCATTCTCCGGCAGGCCCGGCAGTTTTCAACCCATCCGGATTTCAAAGGCAACATCATGGATCTGGGCGGTCCCACCGCCAACATGTACGGGTATGAGTGCCCAAAAAAATGGTCCAAAGGGGCCTGCCAGGACAAAAGCTGCCTGTTCCCCGACATCTGCCACACCTTGCGGCCGGACCATTCCCGGTACCTGGATCTGCTGGAAAAACTGTGCGCCCTGTCCGGCATCAAAAAAGTATTTATCACCTCCGGAATCCGGTACGATCTGATTCTTCAGGACAAAAAACATGGCATGACGTTTCTGAAAAAACTGGTCAAGGACCATGTGTCCGGCCAGCTCAAAGTGGCACCGGAACACTGTGAAAAGCATGTGTTAAATCATATGGGCAAACAGACCATTGACGATCTGCTGGCCTTTAAGTCGGCATTTGACAAATTGTCCGCCGACTGCGGCAAACCCCAGTTTTTAACGTATTACCTGATGGCGGCCCACCCCGGATGCACCCAGGCCGACATGGCTTCTCTGAAACGCTTTACCACAGACAAACTGAGAACCACGCCAGAGCAGGTCCAGATTTTCACCCCCACGCCGGCCACATATTCCACCCTGATGTATCACACGGGCCGTGATCCGTTCACCCAAAACCCCGTTTTTGTGGAAAAAGATCCTGTCAAAAAACAGCGGCAGAAAGATGCTGTCACTGCCCCAAGGAGATCACCGGGCCGAAAACGCCGGCCACATCATCGGAACCGCCTGACAGAGCGTTGAATTTTTCAGCAGCCCGCTTCGAAGACATCACCATGGCGATGATCCCTTTTCGTGAAAAATTCAATCGACACGGAAGTCCAAAATCCTTGTGACAGAACGGTATCCCAAAGTTTTGACATTTCATTACGATCAACCTATGGGGATGATTCGTGACAGGGAATTATCGGTGCAGTCACGAAGTCTGGTAGCTCATATATCCCCGATTGGCAGTCATTTCAGTACTATTACAAACCAAAAGTATCGGAAATGCAAAATTTTGCATTTCCGATACTTTCAAAAACAAATCTTAGAATAAATACTCCCAAACCACTGCCAGTCAAGTGATTTCAGGTTTTTCGAAAAGGTTCCCGGCACATGACCCCACTGATATTTTTTCATCCACCCAAGGTATGGGTTATTTTGTCAGTCCATCAAAAAAATGGATAGGGTTTACTTCTGGCGGAAACTCCCTTATATCAACTGTTTCCATCCTTATCAGATGATTGATGAAAACAGGAGTGTCAGAAATACAAAAATTTGTATTTCCGACACTCTTCGAATGATACATGCCGGTATCCCGCCATGGCAAAGAGATTCGCTGGAAATATCCAATCTGACATGACCGACATTTTCGCTCACAAATCTGTAGCCGATTCTTCTGTCAATCTCAAAATTATTGCGGAAAATGCTCCTGGTTGAGTCTTTTCCGGAAACAGCCTCGATTCCCGGCATATGTTCTAAACTCCTTTCCAAGAGGGATTACACACCCTGCTGGAAACTTTTGCATAGTTTCGATATCCCAAAGTTTTGACATTTCATTACGATCAACATAAGGATTATTGTTGGGTGGAATCAGATTAATTTCCGTTTGTCCTTTTGGCCATCTGGTTTACCATTTCATTTAAGATATCGGACCAATATGTATCC
>JAIPDL010000055.1 GCA_021737695.1 Desulfotignum sp.
TTTGGCAAATGCCAGGCATTTTGCCACGGTGGCGCCTTGCTCCAGGGCTTTCTGGTTGGCTTTGAGAATCACGGGTCCGTCTGCCATGGGTTCGGAAAACGGAATCTGCAGCTCCATCAGGTCCACGCCGGCCGCCACCATGTGTTTCACCATGGCATGGCTGTCGTCAAAACTGGGATAACCCATGACAATGTGGGTCATGAGCAGCAGGCCTTTTTTCTTTTGTTTGTCACGGATATAAGATTCAAGCATGGTATTGTGCCGCCTTTGTCTGGATAAAGGTTTTCCATTCAGGGTCGTTCAAAGCGTCGGCCACCGTGAAGATATCCTTGTCTCCCCTGCCGGACTGGTTGATGATGATGATCTGGTCTTTGGACAGGGTCGGTGCTTCCCGGAACGCGCCGGCAAAGGCATGGGCTGATTCCAGGGCCGGAATGATGCCTTCGGTTTTCATGGTCAGCTTCAGGGCATCCACCACTTCCGTGTCTGTGGCGCTTTCAAACCGGGCGGTTCCGGTTTCATGCATGTGGGCCAGAATGGGGGAGACCCCCACATAATCCAGGCCGGCGGAAATGGAATGGGTCTCTTTCATCTGCCCGTCGTCATCCTGGAGAAAAACGGTTTTGTATCCCTGGGCAATGCCGGCACCGGCATCGGTGGAAGACAGGCGGGCCGCATGAAATCCTGTATCAATGCCTTTGCCGCCGGCCTCCACACCCACCAGTTCCACGGGATCATCCAGAAAGCCGGCAAACAGGCCCAGGGCATTGGACCCCCCGCCTACGCAGGCATACACCCGGTCCGGCAGCCCGCCTTCCAGGTCCAGAATCTGCTGCCTGGCTTCAATGCCGATAATGGACTGAAACCAGGCCACCATCTCCGGAAACGGGTGGGGGCCGCAGGCGGTTCCCAGCACATAATGGGTGGTGTCCATGTGGGTCACCCAGTCCCGGAACGCCTGGTTGATGGCATCCTTGAGAATTTTGGTGCCGTCGGTCACGGGCACGACGGTGGCGCCCAGCTGTTCCATCCAGAACACATTGGGCCGCTGGCGCATCACATCTTTTTCCCCCATGTAAATGGTGCAGTCAAACCCGAATTTGGCGGCCATGGTGGCGCAGGCCACCCCGTGCTGACCGGCCCCGGTTTCTGCGATCACCCGTGTTTTGCCCATTTTTTTCACCAAAAGCCCCTGGCCCATGACATTGTTGGCTTTGTGGGCCCCGGTGTGGTTCAGGTCTTCGCGCTTGATATAGATTTTTGCACCATCAAAATGCCGGGTGAGGTTGGCGGCGAACGTCAACGGCGTGGGCCGGCCGGAATATTCCGCCATCAGGGTTTCATACTGGTTTCGGAATCCGGGATCGGTTTTGGCCGATTCAAACACGGATACCAGTTCGTCAAACGTGGGAATCAGGATTTCAGGCAGAAATGCGCCGCCGAAATCCCCGTAATAACCGCGGTGTTTCATGATTTGGGGTCCTTGATACAACAGGTTGATAAAAACCGGGTCATGACAGGTTCCCGATGGTCTGGGAAAAGGCGAACCGGTCGGTCCGGCAGTAGAGCACCGCATAAACAGCCGCGGGTGCATCGGGAAAATTCAGCTCCCGGAACACGGTGAGCACGGGGGTGTCGGACGTCAGTTCCAGCCACCGGGCC
Organism: Desulfotignum sp.; assembly: GCA_021737695.1. GTDB lineage: Bacteria > Desulfobacterota > Desulfobacteria > Desulfobacterales > Desulfobacteraceae > Desulfotignum. The sequence goes on from JAIPDL010000055.1 coordinate 1,663, forward strand.
GTGGCCGGATCCGGTGGCGCCACAGTGAAGACCTGGGTACCGTTTTCCGGGGCCAGGTGATACTTTTCAGCCACAGTCCGGGACAGGGACTCCGTGCCCAGATCCACACGGTCCAGACCCCGGAACAGGTCCGGATCCAGGAAAATATCTTCCTTGAGCACGGGGGTGTTCTGGGCCCGGATCAGGCGGGACAAAAAATATGCGGATGCGTGGTTGAACGGGTTGTCCGGCTGATTTTCCACGGACATCCGCGTGACCGGGGTGACAATGGTTTTTTCAATGGTGATGCCCCGGGTGAAAAACGCCTGGGACGTGCCGGCCAGGGAAAACAGATCCACTTTGGGGGCCGGACACTGCACAAAAGTGCCGGCACCGCGTCTGCGCAGGATCAGATTTTTATGCACCAGCACATCCATGGCCTGGCGCACCGTGGGCCGGCCGATATGATACTGCCGGGCCAGGGCGGTTTCCGAGGGGATCGCCTGCCCGGGCGGGTATTCACCGGAGACAATCCGTTCAGAGATAATCTCGGCCAGTTGATGGTACAACGGCACGGGTGAGTTGGGGTTGAGCATGGTGTCCTCAATATTTGGTCATGAATCTGAGGACACCCTAAAAAATATCTGTCAAGTTGTCAAGACATATTTACAAATTACTCAACCAACACCTTTTCCAGCCGATCCACCAGAAAATCCATTTCCTCCTCATTGATCACCAGGGGCGGGGAGATGCGGATGGTATGCCCGTGGCTGTCATTGACCACCAGACCCAGCTTCAGCAGTTTGCGGCAGAAATCCATGGCATTGCCGTCTTTCACTTCAATGCCGATGAACAGGCCTTTGCCCCGGACCTCTTTGACATGCACAGACCGGTCGGCAATCGTCTGGATCCGCTGTTTGAGAATGTCTCCTTTCCGGGCCGACTGGTCTGCCAGTTTTTCGTCTTCAAACACTTTCAGGGATGCGGTCCCGGCCACACAGGCCAGAGGATATCCCCCGAACGTGGACCCGTCCGACCCTTTGGAAAACACCATGTCCATGAGTGCGGCATTGGTGATGAACACGGACAGGGGCACCAGGCCCCCGGACAGGGCTTTGCCTAAGATCACGCCGTCGGGCACGATGTTTTCATGTTCAAAACAGAATTTTTTGCCGGTCCGGCCCATGCCCACCTGGATTTCATCGGCCACCAGCAGCAGATCATTTTCATCGCACAGCTTGCGAAGCCCTGCCAGAAATCCTTTGGGCGGAATGATCATGCCCCCTTCCCCCTGGAACGGTTCCACCAGAATGCCGCAGGTGTTGGGGGTGATGGCGCTTTTCACGGCATCAAGATCGCCGAATTCCACAGACACGAATCCCGGGGTCAAAGGTCCGAACCCTTCTTTATATTTTTTTGAGGAGGAAAAAGAGACCACGGAAATAGTCCGGCCGTGGAAGTTGTTGTTGAATACGATGATCTCCTGGCTGCCGTCCGGAATGCCTTTTTGCGTGAATCCGTAATACCGCATGGTTTTGATGGCGGTTTCCACGGATTCCACGCCCCCGTTTTTGGGCAGCACCTTGTTGCCGTGATTCCCGAACCGCGGGGCCATCTGGGGCGCAAACCGGGCCGCGTCCGACAGAAAAACGCCCAGGGGATCCGTAAACACCACATTGGACAGCACCGAGGCGTAATGGCCGGTCAGCGCATCCATGACCGCGCCCGTGATGGCCGGGTGATGATGGCCGGGATTGGCTGCGGAATAGGCGGCCAGACAGTCCAGATATTTGTTGCCTTTGTCATCCGTGAGCCAGCACCCTTTGGCGTGCCGGACCACCACTTGAATGCGTTCATAATGGTGGGCACCGAAATCATTTTCCATATGAAAGATGGCATCGTCGGTTTTATCTGAAAAACCGGTGAAATCATAAAGTTTTTTCATGGGGGTCATGGCGTTTGTCTCCTTAATTGTCTGTTTTTATGAGCCGGTATAATTGTTTTTCTTCATCCGTGAGTCCCAGATGCCGGTCCAGGGTTTTTTCCAGAAAACAGTGGTAAAAATCATGTCTGAGACTGTCTCTGTTGGCGATGACAAACCAGGGGTTCCGGGTCCAGTTGATGGGGGAGCTGTCTTCGTTGTCCACTTCAAAAATGCCCACCAGAGCTTCATTTTTATCGGTGATAATGTCAAAGGAGCGGCCCCCGATGGTCTTGATGAGGTTGTGGTGGTCCGGGTGGGTGACCTGCACGGAAAACCGTTTCGGGATATCGCCCATGGCGATGTACCGGATGGCCACGCCTTTTTTTTGGGCCTTGATCAGGTCCTTGGAAAGATGGCGGTCCGCCTCGGGAAACAACCGGGCGTAAATCTCTTTTTCTGCCCCCTGAATCATGTGCCGGGCCTTTTCCATGACATTATCATACCCCGTCAGGGTCCAGATGAACTCCAGGTCATTTTTCCGGTCTGCCCGGGCGATCTCTGCTTCAAACGCCTGGATGTTGGATTCAAAGTCCCGCCGCAACCGGCGCACCAGTTCATCCACGGGCAATGGGGCATACTGACCCATGTTGACCTCGATCACAAATCCTTTGGCTGAAAGACTTCGCAACACATCATAAATCCGGGACCTGGCAATGCCGGAAATTTTGCTGAGCTGGGATCCGTTGGCCGGATGATTTCCCAGAAGTGCCATGTAGCAGGCGGCTTCGTATTGGGAAAACCCCAGATCCCTGAGTTTGGATTTGTTTTTCAATACTCCGTTCCTGATCTGATTGTTATGTGATTCAATAAAAGTTGCTACCTTAATAGCAACATATATGGCAACCGGGTCTGTTGTCAAGTGTTTTGTGGCGGCAAATTTTCTGGGAAAACAGTGAGCATGGGTCGCTTTTTGTCATCGCGACAAACAGAGAGTTGCAATTTTGCATTTGTTTGTCTTTGGAAACAGGGTGGCGCCATGTAACGTTACTGTTGGATAGGTATGTAACGATAACCGGGTAAACCGGGCAATCATGAAAAAAAATAATATTTAAAAACGATGTCAGCCCAAGCGGTTAGGCGTAATTGTGATTATTTTGACTGATCTGGCATGAACCTTGCGATAAACTATTTTCGGTGATCAGATTAAGTATTGGCATTTACTTACCTCCATCATCTGATTCCGCCTTAGGGATGCCGGGACCGCTTGATACCGCCAGGAGCGGTCCTGGCAATCCCCAAGGAATTCCGAAATTTTACAGGAAAGGAGGCCGCCGATGTATGCATTAATTTATGATGATCCGGATCAGAAAGGCACGTTAAAAAAGGTGATTTCGGTTCATGAAAGCAGAAACGATGCGGAACAGGCCCTTTACCGGCGACGCGAAGACCTGCACCGGCCGATCTTGGAATGCCATACCCGCATTGTGTGGGTGGACAGGGCCGTGTCAGCCGGAGAAAAACTATCGGCAAAGGATTTCGCTGACTGGAAAAAAGGTGAAAAAATTCCTGTAGGTGAGTTATACAGTGATGAAGACTGAACAGGAGACGACTTTTTCAAGCGTGGTTCCGGGTTTCCGACCCACACACTCAAATCAAGGGAGTTTTAAATGACACAGTCATTTTCAGATACGGCAATCGTGGCATGTGGCACCATGCGTCCGGAAATCGAATTTCTGACAGCAAAAAATTTTATAGACACCGACCATATTTATTTTACCACCCCCGGTCTTCACCAGGACATCCGGGAACTGGAACGCCAGCTGGGCAAAGCCATTGAAAAAGCAAAATCCCGGGCCAAAGGGGTGATTGTGGTGTACGGAGGCAAATACTGCTATGTCAATCCGGATGAACCCACCCGGCTGATGGCCAACGTGATTTCAGAATATGGTCCAGAGGTCGTGCGGGTTCAGGCCAGTCACTGCATGGGCATGCTGGCCAGTCAGGATGAGATGGATCAGATTGTTCAGGAAGTTGCCGGCGGGGAGCCGGTCTGGTTCATGACCCCGGGGTGGGTGAAATTCCGGAAACTGGTGTTCAAGGGCTGGGACAAGGGCATTGCCAATGAAAATTTTCCCCGTCATACAGGCGGGGCTGTGGTGCTGGACGGCATCGGATTCATGGATGACTACATGGAAAAAGATCCTGAGGAATTTCTGGAATATTGTGACTGGATGGGCATTCCCATGCAGGCCTATCCCATCACCCTGGACCGGTTCAAGTCCCTGTTGACCGATCAACTGGCTGTTCTGACAGCGAATCAGGCAGCCATACAATAAGTTTCGACCCGGACCCGGCCTGGCGCAAAATCGTTTGCAATACCTGTGATCCTGATTATAGTATGCGGCAAAGTGAGAGTGAAATACACCTGAGATCCTGCTGACAAAGGAGCGATGTCCATGACCATGGAAATTGAATTTCCCGGCAATAAAAAAGTGAGCGCCCGGTACAACGGGTTTACCATTGAAACCGACCAGGCCAGAGAAGAAGGCGGCGACGGCAGCGCGCCCGAACCGTTTGACCTGTTTCTGGCATCCATGGGTACCTGTGCCGGTATTTATGTGATCTATTTTTGTGAAGAAAGAAAGATCGATACCACGGGGTTGAAAATGTCTTTGTCCTTTGACAGAAACGAACAGACCCATTTGATTGAAAATGTGAATATTGATATCAGCCTGCCCCCGGGGTTTCCCAAAAAGTACCGATCCGCGATTGTCAAAACCGCCGGGCTGTGCACGGTGAAACGCAATATTCTCAACCCGCCCGAGTTTCATATCACCGCTGATATACAGGACGCATAACAGGAGTTATGTTATTCAGGGGAGCTCGCACCGTCGATATCGACGATGCGAGCGCCATGAACATATTCCCTGGTCTGGTAACGGGTAATTGCCTGGATGTTTCTGATAACATCCCGCATTTCTTCCACCGATTCCTGCATGGTCGTCAATTTATCAGACCAGCGCTGTGGGACCTTCTTATTCAGGTCATCCAGGTCGAACATGAGCGCCTGCAGAGGCTGGCTCAAATTGTGAGCGGCAGCGCCTGCCATTTCCAGAACCCCTACCAGGCGCTCCTTTTCCGCGACAGCGCGGTTGTCCATGAATGTTTCCAGCAGGTGATCCTGCGCCATGAACCGGATGCGTTTGACACTTTTCAGGATTGGAACCTCGGCACCCGTGCTGTCAATCACACAACGTGCGGACCGATCGATCTGCTGCCCCAGGTCGGTTATCGGGCATTTTCCTAGGGCAAAAGGGCAAATATAGTTGTGGCAAACTTGGTTGAGCATCTCCGTTTGCGGGCGGTCCATCATGCGGGCGGCTTCCGAATTCACATAGACAATCCGGTGCTCGTGTGGATCAATGATGATCACTCCCAGCAAAAGAGTGTTTAGGATCAAGAGTAACCGCTTGTCTTCAGGGTTTAACGGTTCTTTGGCGCTGGTCCCAGTCACATTCGATGCTAATTGGAAAAATCGTTTTTCATGATCAATTGCGGCTTTGTCGAACTCGTCGTACAATAATCTTAAGCGTTCATTGGCGACTGAAATTTTCTGCTTTCTGGATTCGTCTTCTTCGGCCTGGGGGTAACATGCCAGGCAGCGTTCATAGTGGTAGGTTCTTCCCAGGCAGGTGACGGTAAAATTGACCATCAAGAAAATCATCCGGTTTTCATATTTCGCAAAGTGTTCGACCGCGGACACAAATTCGAGAACAAGGTCCACTTTCACGTCGGTGCCTTCGCCGGCGATATTGATATAGTCGTGGATGGCCAAAAACGGGCCGTGCTCTTCCTGGTACCCATCGAACTTGACCGTCATTTCCTCAAGCGTAAAAAGAGATTTTTCGACCTTGATACCAGCCTGCTCCAGCTTGTAATAATCTCTTTGAAGATATCGGTTGGCAATCATAACGGCCTGGGAAACATGGGGACACAGGTTGTGCGGGCATCCACGGGCGTAACACTTCCGAAAACTGTACGCTTTGTCATTCACCGTGCCGTTATACCGACAAAGAAAAATATAAGCCTGAAACGGATTGTCCCAATGAACAAAGTCAACCGGTAAAATCTCAAAGGAAGTGTTGCATCTGACGCTGTCTCCTCCTTGCTGCAGTGCTGCCAGGTCGGAAACCCGATTCGGGGGAAAATGGGTTGTAGCTTCTTTCATGACACGCCTCTCTTATAATGAATCGCCGATTTCCTTTTTGCCTTCCAGCAGGGGTCCCTGGCAGGCACTGCCTCTGTCGTCTATGGTAGTGGCTGTTTTGATAGAATTTAAATCTGACATGAAAGTCTCCTTATTTATCGGTTGTTAGGGAAACGACTCTTTTCTATTTTCCGCGCATTTTTTTAACTGAATCCGGATCCCCTGATCCTCTCCATCGAGAACCTCCATCTTGATCAGCGCATACGCGTTTTCAGGAATTATCCTGACAAGATCATCCAGGGCATCGCGGTCACTCAATAAGATCTCTAGGATTTCCTTCTTTTCCAGGGTTCTGAACGAATTGCTTATTTTGAGGAGTGTAAAGGGGACCATGAAGCCCCGCAGATCAATTTTTTGCATTGTATTTTTTGCCCTGTTGATGATTAACAGTTTGTTTTGTGGGAATTGCAAATGCAATGCCACTGGCCTGGTTAGCAAGACAGGGAAAAAGGGCGCCGCCTGAAAAAAATAAATATATAAACACAGGACGTTAAGGATTGGAAATGCCATTTAAAATTCAGAACTCCTGACATCATATTTGAAAAAGGCTTATTATCAATAATTTTAAGGCCTCAACCACATTAAAAACAACTTTTTGTCACGGCGTAAGTTGCACGACAAAGCTCCAGATGTCAGGAGTTCTGAAATTATGCTCGGCTGCTTAATGGGTTTTAAGCAAATTCAGTTTCAGGGTTGTAATTTTTATTCGGCATTGATTTTCACTATATGAAGTGTTAAGTTACTAAACATTTACATGTTAAATAAGTGAACAGAACTGAACAATGTTTAAAACAGAACTGAACAAATATTGGAAAACAGTGGTTGATACGATTCAAGACGGCGTCATGATCGTGGATACCAGAGGGACCATCGTGTCGGTGAACCAGGGGTTTGAGAAGATAACGGGTTACCCGCAAAACGAAATACTCGGGAAGCCCTGTTCGGTGTTGAATTGCAGCACCTGTGACATCGTGCGCAAAGCCCAGGGGTGCCACTGGTGTGCGCTATTCAGGAAGGGGACGATGAGAAGGAGCGAATGCGTCCTGATGCGCAAAGACGGTTCCTATGTACATGTGGTTAAAAACGCGTCTGTATTGAAAGACCAGAAGGGAGAGGTTTCCGGGGCAGTGGAAACCATTACCGATATCAGCGACTTACTGGATAAAGAGACCCAGATTGAAAGGTTCCGGCGGGAACTGGAATCGGAAGACCGGCGTTTCGGAATGGTAGGTAATTCAGCGTCGATGCAGAGTGTTTTCGAACTGATTGCCGATGCCGCCGAGTCTGATGCTCCGGTCATCATTTACGGCGAAAGCGGAACCGGTAAAGAGCTTGTTGCCCGGGCGATTCATGAAAATGACTGGCGCCGTGAAAAACCGTATGTAAAGGTAAATTGTGCCGCGTTGAATGAGTCCCTGCTGGAAAGTGAGCTATTCGGCCATGTGAAAGGGGCCTTTACCGGTGCCTATAAAAACAGGGACGGGCGTTTTGCCGCAGCAGGCGAGGGAAGTATTTTTCTTGATGAAATCGGGGATCTGCCACTCTCCACCCAGGTGAAACTTTTGCGTGTTCTCGAAGAAAAAGTGGTCGAAAGGGTGGGTGACAACCTGTCTGTGTCCATCAACGCACGGGTGATTTCGGCCACCAACCGGGATCTAAGGGCCCTGGTTGACAAGGGGGCCTTCCGGGAAGATTTTTACTACCGAATCAACGTGGTTCCGATCTGGATCCCGCCGCTCAGGGAGCGCATCAGCGACATTCCCCTGCTGGCAGAATCATTTTTCCGGCGCATTCTTCTCAAGAGCGGCAAAAAGATCAAAGGCATTTCCAATGAAGCCCTGGAAGCACTTATTCAGTATCGCTGGCCGGGCAATGTCCGTGAATTGAAAAGTGCCTTCGAATATGCCTTTGTTTCTTGTCACGACCCTATGATACAGCCTCACCATTTTCCTCCGGATGTGACCCGACGGGAGCCTGTTTGCGAGGAACCCTTGCAGGACAAGGCATACAGCATTGATGATATCAAAAAAAACCGGTTGATGGAGGCACTGGCGCAAACCGGTGGCAACCAGTCACAGGCGGCGAAAATCCTGGGGATATCCCGTACCAGCGTGTGGAGTCAGATGAAGCGATACCGGCTGCGGACCTGACCAATGGAAACCAACCGCTTTTAGATTTAATCAAATTGATTTTAAAGCCTTGGCACTGTCCTTGCAAAAATCCTTTCTATATGGCGATCATGCCTCTAAAAAAGGGGTGAACCTAAAAAATTAAATATTAAGGAGAATAAAAATGACAGATCTTAATGCAATAGAAGCCGCAGACATAGTTGACGCAAGAGGCAGTGCATGTCCTGGCCCCCTTCTTGAAGCCAAAAAAGGCATCGGCAAAGTTCAGGTAGGTCAGACACTGGAAATTCTTTCCAACGATAACGGAACAAAAACTGATCTTCCGGCGTGGGCGGGAAAAGTTGGACATGAGTATCTTGGCCTCCTGGAAGCTGAAGGATATGACAGGCATTTTATAACCAGAAATAAATAGGCAGGTGGTGATGTCACCCCAGGCGAAGAAAGAACAGAACAAAATTTTAATTTTAGCCACGGAAACCTGTGCCTATCCCGGAGCGGATTCTGTAGGTCAAGCCCATTCAACTTATCCTGCAAACACCTATATTTTAAGGGTAAGGGCACCTGTACTTTTCCCTGAATCGTTTTATATCGACTGCTTTAAAAAAGGGATAAGCGGCATCATTGTAATGTCCTGTGGTGAAGAATGTCCCTATGAAGGAGCTTATAAGGCCCTGGCAAAAAGGCTGGATAGTGTTTACAAAAAAATGAAGAAAATGGAGATTGATATAAAACGTCTTCGCCTGACAGCCATCTGTACGGTTTGTAACCGGGCCTTTTTAAATGAGGTAAAACAGATGGACCAGTTGATACGTGAAATCGGCCCGCCGCAATTGATGGTCTGATTCCCGTGTTTTAGTTAAAGATTGAGCAGCTAATTTAACGTCAGACCAATTAAAAAGTTCACTGCCATTTTTTGGCAGTGAACTAAAGAGAAATCTTTCAGGAGGATATTGTGATCCCCACAGATATATTTAATTTTGACACACTTGTTGTGGGCGGCGGCATAGCGGGCTTACAGACGGCTCTGGATCTTGGTGATCAGGGATACAAGGTTGCTGTTGTAGAAAAAGATGCTTCCATTGGGGGGAAAATGATACGGCTTTCAAAAGTTTTTCCCACCCTTGACTGTGCAAGTTGTATTACCACCCCTAAAATGTCAGCTGTCGCCCACCATGAAAACATTACCTTATTTACATATTGCGAATTGAATTCATTGGACTATGACGGTTCCGGGGAATTCCAGGGCATGAAAGCGCTAATTACTCAAAAGCCTAGATATGTGGATCCGGTAAAATGTATCGGGTGCAGACAATGTGAATATGTTTGCCCTGTGCATATACCAGATATGGAACAAGGCGGTTTAAGCGCCACAAAAGCGATTTCCATCCCATTTTCAAATGCTATCCCCCAACTGCCCATCATGGATATAGAAAACTGCATGCTTTGCGGGCAATGCGAAAAAGCATGTCCCACAAATGCTATTGATTACCTTCAAAAACCCGAAGAATTTCTGATTGCTTCAAAAACAGCCGTGGTCACAACAGGGTTTGATCTGCTCCCCGTGAAAGACAATACTCAATACGGCAACGGCAAAATTCCCAATGTGATTGATTCTTTACAGATGGAAAGGCTTCTGGCCCCCCATGGACCCTATAACCGTGTATTAAGACCCTCAGACGGTATGGAACCTGATTCCATTGCCTATGTTCAATGTGCCGGTTCACGGGATAAAAGCATGGGGGTTTCCTATTGCTCGAGGGTCTGCTGCATGTATGCCATTAAACAGGCCATGCTGTTATCCGGTTCCCTTCCCCTGGCGGACATTACGATTTATTACATGGATATCAGGGCATTTGGAAAAGGGTATGAACAATTTTACCAAAATGCAAAAGCCATGGGTATTGAGTTTATCAAAGCCAAGGTTGCCAGGATTGATAGAGGTGAAAACGGCAGCGCCCAGGTTCGATATGAGCTTCAGGACGGTTCCGGTACTGCAACGGCAAACCATGATCTGGTGGTTCTTTCCATGGGAATGGTTCCGGGCTGGAATCCTGAGCAGCCAGTATGTCCCGTTTCCAAAGACACTGATCAGTTTATTACCTCGATAAAGCCCAAAATATCTCCGGTTCTCACAGATATGGATGGTCTGTTTGTAGCAGGAGCAGCAGCAGGACCCAAGGATATTGTGGACACCATTACGGAATCAGGTTCTGCCGCCATGGAAGCTGCTAAATTCATGTCCAAAAGCCTTATGGAGAATTAAAGATGAGTGAAAAAAATCAAAACGTAGGGGTCTATATATGCTATTGCGGGGGCAATATTTCAGACCATGTTGATGTGGAAGAAGTCAGAAACAGGGTTGAAAAAATGCCGGGTGTTGCCTTGGCCAGAACTGAGATGTTCATGTGCTCTGATCCCGGACAAGAAATGATCATAGAGGATTTAAAAAGCGGTAAAATTGACCGGGTGGTGGTTGCATCCTGCGCGCCAAGCCTGCATGAAACCACTTTCAGGGATGCAATTAATAGGGCAGGTTCCAACCCCTTTATTTATGAACATGCCAATATCCGGGAACAGGTCTCCTGGGTTCACCACGGAGATACTGCCACAGACAAGGCCTCGGTTCTTATCGCATCTGCCACGGCCAAGGCAAAACAACTCAAACCCTTGGATCCCATCCGGGTTGAAGCCAAAAAGCATACAACCATAATCGGAGGTGGTATTGCCGGTATTAAGGCCGCTTTGGATATTGCTCAAACAGGGATTGATGTGACACTCGTCGAAAAGTCACCTATCCTTGGCGGCCAGCTGAATAACCTTGACAGACTCGCCCCTTCCGGAGAAAAAGCATCCGAGGTACTCCAGGAACTTTTGGATCAGGTTCTTAACCACAAAGGTATCACCATTCACACAGATTGCAAAATTCAAGATGTAACAGGATATGTGGGCAACTTCAGCCTGGATATAGTAACAAAATCAGATAATAAAAAATTAACAATAGATACCGGAGCCATTGTTATGGCAACCGGATCTGTTTCCTATATGCCCTTTGAGGGCGAATACGGCTTTGGCCGGCATGAGCAGGTAATTACCCTCAAGGATTTGATCCCTATTTTAAAAGAAAACAAATCTGCAGGATCTGTGCTTAAGGTTAATGGGAAGACCATTAAAAATATGGTCATGATTCATTGTGTGGGCAGCCGGCAGATACCGGGGATTCACCAGCCTAAAGAAAATGGGCAACTCAATGAATATTGTTCCAGAACATGCTGCGCTGCCATGCTCAATGTCTCAAATCAGATCAGGGAAAATTTTCCTGAAACCGGGATTTATGAAATGTACAGGGATATCAGAACCTATGGCCGGGGACAGGAAGAGTTGTATAATCAGGCATCCAAAAACAAGGTGATTTTCATGCGGTATGAGGCAGATGCCCAACCTGAAATAATCCCAAGCCCCAAACCTGATTATCCATTGCAGGTCAAAATTAAAGACAGCCTGACCTTTAACGAGGAGATGGAGATTCCGGCAGACCTTGTTGTTCTTGCAACGGGAATTGAACCCGATGATGTTTCAGGCCTTGCCTCAATGTTGAAACTTCCCATTGGAACAGATAAATTTCTTTTAGAAGTCCATCCAAAACTTCGACCGGTTGAATTTCCCATAACCGGAGTTTTTCTTGCCGGGACATGTCAGGCACCCATGGATACCGGGGAAGCTTGCAATGCTGCAGGGGCTGCGGCTGTAAAAGCATCTGCGCTTTTAAGCAAAGGGTATATTGAACTTGATCCCTTTGTAGCAGAAGTTGATACCGACAAATGCCAGGGCCATGGCGCCTGTGTGGAGGCCTGTCTTAAAGAGGGGGCGCTGGAGCTCATAGAGGTGAATATAGAAGGTAAAATTCATAAAAAGGCTCGGGTAACGGCTGCATTATGCCTGGGATGCGGGGCTTGTGCAGCTGTCTGTCCTGAAAAAGCAATCGATATAAATGGATGGGCATTAAAACAATATGAAGATATGGTTGATGCAATTGTTTCAGATGGTTTTACTGTCTGATGGATTCACAAAACTTCGTTTATTGGAAAAAATACAATGATCAATAAAGATAAAGAGGCAAAAAAAACCGCCATGAAGGAATTAAGGGGCCTGAGAAAAAGTTTGATAGCCTCAGCTTCATCCACAATGAAAATACAAAAAAAAGATATCGCCGCCATCAAAGCATTTTTAAAGGGAGGGGCGGCAACCATCCCGGAAATTGCAGCAGGCATCGATATGCCGACGGACAAAGCCCTATGGTATATGGCAACCCTGAAAAAATACGGCCAGATCGTTGAAGTACAAAAAGAGGGCGCTTTTTTTAAATACACTCTGAGCGAACAGGAAAAAAATTACGAAAAAGCAGAGGCTTGATATGAATTCGGTAAACTTGGATTTTGCAGAAGAGTTAAAAGAGTATAGTGACGACACAGCTTTTGAATGTTTTAACTGCGGGACATGTGCCGCCATCTGCCCTCTTGTCCATGATAATTTCCCCAGAAGAATGATTCGTTATATTCAGGTGGGGGCCAAGGAAAAAATTCTTGAAAATTCTGATGAACTCTGGCGTTGCCTCCATTGCGGACTGTGTACTCATACCTGCCCGAGAGAAGCTGACCCGGGTGAAATTATTCTTGGTCTGAAACGATTTGTTTTAGCAAACTGGAGGAAATCATAAATCATGTTTAATCCCAGAGATATTATTGAAGTTCTTGCTGCCAATGTAAGGCAGACGAAAAGCCCCTTTGGCATCCCCAAATATATGGTAAACACATGGTTCAAGGATCTCAGACTGCCTAAAGAGGGGGAATATCTGTTATTTACAGGCCTGATGTATCAATTTTCACCCTTTATTGAAACCGCCACCCAATACCTTGAAAAATACGAAGACACTGAAACAGCCGGCTATCTAAAATATGCCAAATGGGTTCCTGGCTATATTTCAGGTATTGGTCTTGCCATGATGACAAAAAGAAAAGAGAAAAGAAAAGCAGGTCAACTTCTTAAAAATATTGCCTACCTTCTTCATAAATCAAAGGTAAATTTTGGTTACAGGCCTGATTTGGATAATTATTCCGGGATTCTTCTCTACGATATGGGAGACCAGAAAGGATTTGTGGCCCATGCAAAAAAAGTTGCCCAAAAACTCAAAAATGCCGGTATAAAAAAAATTATCACCATTGACCCCCATACCGCCTACGCCTTAAAAGAACTTTTTCCCAAATATACGGGCATCAGTTTTGATGTAAAACCATATTTTGAGCTTCTCAATTTTGAGCCCAAAGACTGCGGACTTGAGGTCACACTCCATGATCCCTGTTTTTTTGGCAGATACCTCAAAGCATCGGATATAACCAGAAAACAACTAGCCAATATGGGAATTTCTGTAACAAATATCAGGAACCAGGGTGAATTTACAAGTTGCTGCGGCGGACCTGCTGAATCCATTTCCCCAAGCCTTTCCAATGAAATCTTGGAAAAAAGAGTCAAGGAGCTGGGCGAACCTGGAAAACCGATTATTGCCTATTGCCCCATTTGCCTCGGGAACCTTAAAAAATCCAATGCCGATGTTGAGGATTTATCCACTTTATTGGCCAGGCATGCTTGATTATTCAAGTGACTTTGAAAAAAACAAAACCTTATAAGAGGACAAAATGACTGAAAAAGTAGAAAAAATCATGTACATTGCCACCTGCGGGGGAGACAACCCTGAAAAAGCATGTTTGCCCTTTGTATTGGCGACTGCTGCCCTTGCAATGGACATTGAGGCAACCATTGTACTCCAGAGCAATGGGGCCTATCTTTTAAAAGAAAGCTATCGGAAAAATATGCTGCCCGGTGGAGGTTTTCCCGACATAGACAAATTGTTTAAGGATTTTCTTGATTATGGCGGGAAACTTTTTGTATGCGGACCCTGTATCAAAGAGCGAAAAATGGATCCGTCAGAGCTGCCTGAAGCCGCAGAAATCGGTGCTGCCGCCCAAGTGAATATAATGGCCATCGAAGCTGATGCCGTTTTGGTTTTCTAAAACAACCTGTCTTTTTTAGAATGGCAACCAGATAGTAAACCTTAAAAATCATGGGGTAAAAAAATGGATAATACCGCCATTATAAATCCGCCAAAACGAATTATCGACCTAATCAATTTAAAAGCAACAGGAAACGACCTGGAAATTACCTTGTCCTTTAATATCGTCCCTGTAAATTTTGCCCATCAAAATTATGAATTCCAAGCATATATTTTTCTTTGCAATTATTCCGGAATGGTTAACAGTACGCCATTTGCTTTTAGAAAATGCTATGCCAAGGGGTGCCCGGACAACCTTTGCCCACACGTATCCCAGGCTGTGATGATTGCCAATCGGTATTTGAAAAAGGATTTTAAAAGACTTTTTGATGCTGGCATCTCCTTCAAAGAAACATTTTTCAGCCTTGAAGACATGATGGTCAAATACGATGCGGTTGACGTTAAAAAAAATGAGACCACAGGCGGTATTCTAACCATCCATGATTATATCAACATTGCAAAAGAGGGCAATGGTGTTGAGGTTCAAATCAGTCTTGAAGTTATCCCGGCTGTTGAGCATTTTGCAAATCAGAAAAATGAACAGACCTTTTTCATGGCTGATTTTAATATCACCACCCTGGGAAGGAAAAGTCAATTCCAACGATGTCTGGCCTGTTTCCAGACTGATAACGAATCCAAAGCAAAATCTGTTGCTCTTGTCACAGCCAATGATCGTTTGAAAATCTTATATACAGAATTTAACGATGCGAATATTAAATATAAAGCCATTTTTTTTAATTAAGGAGAAAAAACGTGCATGCAACCATTCAAAAACCAATAGATGAGATAATCAAGCACATTCAACCCGGCGAAAAAGTCTTTGTTGTGGGGTGTAATAATTGCGCATGGAAATGCTATTCAGGGGGTGAAGCCGAAACCGAAATGATGGCAAAACGCCTTGAAAAAAGAGGTATTGAGGTTGCAGGATATACGGTACCCGGCCCCCAGGGGATGTCCTTGTGTAAGCTTTCCCACACCAGGAAAGTGTTATTGGAAGACCATGCTGATGAAGTTAAAAATGCGGATTCTTTTCTTATTCTTGGATGCGGGCAAGGAGTCCACACGGTGATTGATGCAACCGACGGTGGAATGGTTCATCCTGGTTGCGACACTGTTTTTGGTGGAGAAACCGTTTCAGATACTCATATTGAAGAGTATTGTTCACTTTGCGGAGATTGTATCATTGAAAATACAGGCGGTCTTTGTCCTATGACTCTTTGTGCCAAACAATTGCTGAACGGCCCTTGTGGAGGTGCTGAAGACGGACATTGCGAGGTTGACCCGGAACGTCCCTGCGGATGGATACTGATTTATGAGCGCCTTAAAAAATTGGGACGTCTTGATCTTCTGGATTCCTATCAACCTCCCAAAAAAAATTCAAAATGGAGCCGCCCCCGGAGCCTTGAGGTCAGCCCCACTGAAGCCACATTCTGTTCCATCAGTGGTAAGGTTACCATCAGCAATCAGGATTAGCCAATGGAGTCAAAGTTTCAAGCAAACCACATGATTTAAATCAAGTACCTGAGACATATATAATTTTTAAGGAGTTCAATAATGAAACTGACAACCCTTTTTGAGAAAGGTGAGTTTGTTGTTACCGGTGAAGTCGGACCCATTAAAGGGGCCATCCATAGAGATAAAAGCATCGAACCAAGTTGCGCCATAGAGGCCCTGCAACTTCACCAGCATGTCCATGCCGTAAATGTGACCGACAACCAGTCAGCAGTTATGAGACTGGGCTCCCTTGCTGCAAGCGTGAGGTTAAAGACAAATGGAATCGAACCTGTTTATCAGCTCACCTGCAGGGACAGAAATCGACTGGCATTGCAGTCCGACCTTCTAACGGCATATTCTCTGGGTATTGACAATGTGTTGCTTCTGACCGGGGATCACATTCAGCTGGGGGACCACAAGGAAGCCAAGCCTGTTTTCGACCTTGACTCCGTTCAATTAATCGATATGGCAAAGGGTCTTAAAAGAGGATATGATATTTCAGGCTCCAGAATTGAAAATTATCTTGACATGGCCTTTGGTGCTGTTGTCAATCCTAATTCCGACCCCCTTGACCTGCAAATAATGAAAATGAAAAAGAAAATTGATGCTGGTGCACAATTTTTCCAAACCCAGGCAGTATATGATGTTACAGTTTTTGAAAAATTTATTAAAAAGGTTGAAAAATTCAACTGCCCCATACAAGTCGGTATCGTTATTCTGAAATCACCTCAAATGGCAAGATTTATGAATAAAAATGTATCTGGCGTTCATGTTCCCGAAGATTTGATAGAAGAAATCGGGTCGGTTGCCAAGGAAGACCGGAAGAAAAAATCAGCGGAAATAGCAGGCCGATTTGTCAAAGAAGTAAAATCCATTTGCCAGGGTGTCCATATCATGCCCCTTGGCTGGACTGATATTGTCCCTGATATCCTTGAATACGCCGGTATCAAACATAAGTAACAAATATATTTTTAGATCAATTTTACGCGTGCAAACATTGGGAAACCTCCTTGTGATTCCCTGGGTCCAACTTTTTATCCCCGAAACTCCTGCATAATTTTTTAAACGGCATGGGTCTTTGACCCTGGGTCATACCGACAATTCCCGTGTCAGATCGATGCCGTATTTTTTCATGCGGTTCCATACCGTGACCCGGGAAATATTCAGGAGCCGGGCCGCCTGGGTCTGATTGCCGCGGGTCTGTTTCAGGGCCTGAATCAGGGCGGTTTTTTCATCGTTTTTCCCGGGCAGGTCTTCTCTGTCTCCGACGGCATCGGATGGCTGGGCCGCGGGATTGCCGACCCCCAGGTGGCGGGGCAGATGGTGCCGTCCGATGGTGGCCTGGTCCGCCACCACAAAGGCGTATTCCATGGCATTTTTCAGCTCCCGGACATTGCCTGGCCATGCATAGTCCATGAACAGCGCCATGGTCGGATTGTCCAGGCCCTGGATCGCTTTGCCGGTTTTTTCGTTGAGGCGCTGGAGAAAGGTGTTGACCAGCAAAGGAATGTCCTGTTTTCTTTCCCGCAGCGGGGGCAGGTGAATGGGAATGACATTGATTCTGAAAAACAGATCCTGCCGGAACCGGTCCTGTTGGATCAAATTTTCCAGATTTTTGTTGGTGGCCGTGATGATCCTTACATCCGTGCGGACGGGAGAGATATCCCCCACCCGTTCAAACTGCCCGGATTCCAGGACCCGGAGCAGTTTGGTCTGCAGCGAGATGGGAATGTCACCGATTTCATCCAGAAAAATATCCCCGTGGTTGGCGGCCTCGAACCGGCCGATACGGCTGGTGAACGCCCCGGTGAACGCGCCTTTGACATGCCCGAACAATTCACTTTCCAGCACGGATTCATTCAGGGCCGCACAGTTGAGCTGAACAAAAGGGCCGTTCTTTCGGGTACCGCACAAATGGATGGCATTGGCCACCAGTTCTTTGCCCGTGCCGCTTTCTCCCAGAATGATGACCGGTGCCGTGCTTTCCGATGCTTTTTTGATCATCTCGAACACCTGGTGCATGGGCTGGGATCGTCCCACAATACCGTGAAAATCATCTTCCCGGCCACAGTGTCTGGACAGGTAATGGACTTTTTCATCCAGTTTAGCCAGTTCTGAAATATCGGTGAGGGTTTCCACCACCCCCATGACCGCCTGGTTTTCATCCCGCAGAACCGACGCGTTTTTCAATACCTGGAGAAAACTGCCGTCCCTGCACCGGATCAGGCATCGGCATTTTTTCATGTCCTGCTGCCCCGGTTCGAACAGTTTGCACCAGGTTGAGTTCTGCCGGGTCTGCATGAACCGTTCGCAGGCATCGCACCCCAGCATGGTGCAGGGCATGCCCATGGCCTGCCGGGATTCATATCCGGTCAGTGCTTCAAACGCTTTGTTCACCATGAGGATCCGGCCATCCGGCCCGATGAACATGAGTCCGTCATTGATGGTGTTGACAATTTTTTTCCAGAAGGTGTTCATGTTATGTTCGTTCATGGGCAGGCTCCTTTGACGTCCGAAGTGTCATCAGGTGAACAGGTGTTAAATACCATGTCAAAATTTAACGCTTGTTTAAATACCATTGAACACCCAGTCGGGTCAACGGGTGAAAAATATTTTTTATTTTCCTTTGAATTCAGCTGGTTGGAAAAGATATGGTCTTGTCAGCCTGTCAGGCATGCAGGTTGCACCAAAGGATTCTGGAAATCCAGGCCGGGGGACTGACGGTCAATGGGAATACCGGGAGTGTGATATGGCAAATAAAATGATATTGGATCTCAAAGGGTTGGTGTCTCCCATGGATCTGCTCAAATGTAATGCCTGTCTGACGGCCATGGCCCCTGGGGATATTCTGGAGGTCATCCTGGCGGATGCGGAAGTGGCGGACAATCTGACCACGATTCTTTTGCGGTCCAATGATGAAATCCTTTACCGCCAGCATACCCGGGACAGTATCTGTATCGGTATCAGAAAAGGCCCCAGGCAATATGATGAATTCCCATTACAATTGTAAACTGTTTATAAGGTTGAATGTTAAAAAAAGGAGGAAACATGCAAATCACCAGAAGGCATTTTTTCAGGGTCATGGGGGTCGCCGGGGCATCCGTCGCTGTCCGGCCTCCCGCCGGTCATGCATGGCAGTCCAAGGCCCCCCCGGACCCGTATGGGTGTCTCGTGGACCTGACCCGGTGTGTGGGATGCCGCAAATGCGAGGAAGCCTGCGCCGAAGTCAACTGTCTGCCGGAACCCGAACGGGTGAACTGCCAGTGCACCATTTTCGAAAAAGACCGGCGGCCGGACCATGATGCCTATACCGTGGTCAACCGGTACTATACCGGCAAAGTGGATGAATTTGACAAACCCGTACCCACCTTTGCCAAGGTCCAGTGCATGCACTGCCAGGACCCGGCCTGTGTGTCCGCCTGTATTGTGGGGGCGTTGACCAAGGACGAGACCGGTACAGTCAGATATGATGTGACCAAGTGTATCGGGTGCCGGTACTGCATGGTGGCCTGCCCCTTTGAAATTCCGGCGTATGAATATCATGATCCCATCACCCCTAAGGTGATGAAATGCACGTTCTGTTATGACCGGATTTCCAAACAGGGGGGTGTTCCGGGGTGTGCCACCATCTGCCCCACGGAAGCCATCACCTTCGGCAGACGGGACACGCTTTTGGAAGTGGCGAAACAACGGCTGAAAAACAACCCGGCCCGGTATCTGCCGCATATTTACGGGGAAAAGGAAGTGGGCGGAACGTCCTGGATGTATCTGTCCGGGGTGCCCTTTGAGCAGGTGAATCTGCCGGCCCTGCCGGAAACCCCGTCCCCGAAACTGTCTGAAACGGTTCAGCATTCGCTGTTCACCTATCTATGGTCTCCCATTCTGCTGTTCGGGGTGCTCGGGGGGCTCATGGCCTGGTTCAATAAAAACGATAATCCCCCGGACAAAGGAGGTGTCTGATGGCACATGCGGCTCGTCCTCTGAAACGGCCCCTGTGGACTCCCGGGGTACTGGTGATGCTGGTGTTCATGTTTGCCGGTGCTCTGGCAATTATCGCCCGGTTCACCGGCGGTATCGGGTATGTCACCAACCTGACCAATGCCCGGCCCTGGGGCATCTGGGTGGGCATTGACGTGGCCACGGGCGTGGCCCTGGCGGCCGGCGGATTCACCACGGCAGCCCTGGCCCATATTTTCGGCCGTCACTATTACGAACCCGTGACCCGGCCGGCCCTTTTGACGGCTGTTTTGGGTTATACCTTTGTGGTCATCGGGCTGCTGGTGGATATCGGCCGTTCCTGGGCCATCTGGAAGCCCATGTTCTACTGGAATTTTAATTCCGTGCTGTTTGAAGTGGCCATGTGCGTGATGATCTATCTCACGGTGCTGTACATCGAGTTTCTGCCCATTGTGGCGGAACAGTTTAAGGGCCGGGTGAATCTGCCCGGGATCCTGTCCGGACTCAACCGCCTGGTGGATGGATTTTTACAGACAGCAGACCGGATTTTAGGGAAAGTCATGTGGGTGTTCATCATTTTAGGGGTGGTATTGTCCTGCATGCATCAGTCCAGTCTGGGATCTCTCATGCTGGTGGCCCCCACCAAGCTGCATCCCTTGTGGTACACCCCGATTCTGCCGCTGATGTTTCTCACTTCGGCCATTGCCGTGGGGTATCCCATGGTGGTGTTTGAAACCACCCTGGCCACGGCCTCGTTCAAGCTGGATTCCGAGGTGAAGATTCTGGCACCCTTGACAAAGATCACCATTTTTCTTTTAGGCTTTTATCTGGTCCTTAAAATTGGGGATATGGGGGTGCGGGGTACCTGGATCTATCTGCTGGACGGGACATATCAGACCAACTCTTTTGTGGCGGAACTGCTGTTCGGGGTGATGGTTCCGTGGATCATGCTGCTGTTCAAATCCGTGCGGCAGTCGGCCCGGGGCGTGTTCACAGCCGCAGCCCTGATCGTGGGCGGCGTGGTGCTCAACCGGATCAATGTATTCATTGTCGGGTACCGGTCCCCGTTGTCGGAAAACGGGTATTTCCCGGCGCCATCGGAAATTCTGGTCACACTGGGCCTGATCGCGACCCTGATGTTCATCTACCGGGTGGTGGTCACATATCTGCCCGTATTACAGGCACCCAAGGAGGTCTCTTCATGATAAAAAAAATAATGGTTTGCGCCTGCCTGATCCCGTTTCTGGCAGGGGTCTGTGCCGCGGAGGTGTGGAAGGCCCCGGATCAGGAACAGGCCAGGGAACGGGCAAAAGAAACGGTTCCGTTTGTCAAAGAATATAAGGATGACTGCCAGATCAGCCGGCGCATCTGTCTGATGGATGCGGGAATTTCTTTAGACGATGTGACAACGGTTTATTTTCTTTTAGACAGTCCCATCATCAAGGATAGGGAAGATCATTACGAACCCGTGCGGTTCGCCCACAAGCGCCATGCGGCCCTGGTCGATGACTGCACCCAATGCCATCACTACCGGCCCAAAGATGAAAATGCCCTGGAAACCACCCGGTGTTCCGCCTGTCATCAGGACAGTTTCAATCCGGAATATCCCGAGCGCATCGGGCTCAAGGCGGCCTATCATCAGCAGTGCATGGAGTGCCACCAGCAGGAAGCCAAAGGACCCGTGGATTGTACCGGGTGTCACCTCAAACATGTGCCGGATCATAAGGAACTGGTGAAACTGCCGGACAACCCGGACCCCATCCAGGTCACCAAAGCCTGTCTGGAATGCCATGATACCCAGGGCGAAGATATGCTTAAAACCGCTCACTGGCTGTGGCGGGGCCCCTCCCCTTACACCACGGGGCATCGAAAGGACATCCTGCACGGCAAGGGCACGACAGCCCTGAACAATTTCTGAATCAGCCCCATCAGCAACGAGGCTCGTTGCACAAGCTGTCATGCCGGATATGGATGGAAAGACGCGTCATTTGACTTTACCGATAAAACCAGAATCGACTGCCTGGTGTGCCATGACACCACGGGCACCTATGAAAAAGACCCTCCGGGAGCGGGTATGCCCAAAAAAGAGGTGGACTTGAAGTTTGTGGCCGAAAATGTGGGCCATTCCTCCCGGGCCACCTGCGGGGCCTGCCATTTCAACGGCGGGGGCGGGGATGCCATCAAGCATGCGGACATGTCCCG
Organism: Desulfotignum sp.; assembly: GCA_021737695.1. Classification (GTDB taxonomy): domain Bacteria; phylum Desulfobacterota; class Desulfobacteria; order Desulfobacterales; family Desulfobacteraceae; genus Desulfotignum. The sequence goes on from JAIPDL010000055.1 coordinate 23,718, forward strand.
CCAGCTGCTCACCCCGGATAGAAACTGCGACATTCACATGGGCGGGTATGATTTTGACTGTGCGGAGTGCCACAAGACCCGGAATCACCAGATTTCCGGGAAAAGTTCCTCCGTGCCCGTGGCCGAAGGGGTGGTGGCCTGTGAAAGTTGTCATTCAAAAACCCCGCATTACAGCGGCAATCTGCTGGACCATCACCTGAACGATCACTCCAAAACCCTGGCCTGCAATGTCTGTCATTCTCCCGTGTTTGCCAAGTGCAAACCCACCAAAACCTGGTGGGACTGGTCCCAGGCCGGAGACAAGGAACGCGAGGTGAAAAAAGACAAATACGGCCAGCCCGATTATAACTGGAAAAAAGGGGAATTCAAGTGGGAGGAGTCCGGACTGCCGGATTACACCTGGTACTCCGGGTATATGGACCGGGTGCTCATGGGAGATAAAGTGGACCTGGATGCAGACGTGATCACCCTCACCGATCCCGTGGGCTCCATCAATGATCCGGGTTCCAAGATCACAGCCTTCAAGATCATGAAAGGCATCCAGGCCGTTGATGCGGAACATGCCCATGTGCTGGTGCCCCAGCTGTTTTCCGCGGACAAGGACAACACCACTGCCTACTGGAAAAACCTGGACTGGGATAAAGCGTTCCAGGCGGGAATGAAAGCCGTGGATCTGCCCTACAGCGGGGATGTTACATGGAAGGAAACCTGGATGTACTGGCGGATCAACCATGAAGTCATGCCCGCGGACATGGCTTTGTCCTGTGTTCAGTGTCATGAAAGCCTTAAAGGCGACCAGACCTGCAACCGGTGCCACCAGGATAACCGGGAGGTGGATTTCAAGGCCCTGGCCCAAAAGGGAACGGATTTTTCTTTGATGAAGTCCCAGGGACGGGATGTGGGTCATTTGATCGACAAAACCGATTATATCAACTTCAAGGCCCTGGGTTACGAAGGCGATCCCATTATTCACGGCGGGCGGTTCAAAAAGCTGCCCATGGGCTACCAGCCATCATCTGATTGATCCCAAATATAATTTTCAGATGCAGACAAAACCCTGTTGCGCGCCATTGCAGCGCAACAGGGTTTTGTATATCAATTTTATAAAAAGATGAAAAAAGAGTGACTTGAAGCTGGCTGGCATAAACTGTGCATATTAAAGAATCGGTGATCAGATAAAATAAAGCCGTTACTTACCTCCAAAATCTGAACCGCCATCGGGGTCCCGGAACAGCGTGATACCGCCAGGAGCTGCCCTGGAATTCCCGGCCCAAATTTTATAAATTCTTGTGAAAGGAGGCCGCCCATGTATGCATTAATTTATGATGATCCAGACAGGGGTGACACCGCAAAAATGGTGATTTCCGTTCATGGAACCAGAAAAGAAGCAGACCAGGCGCTTTTACGGAGAAGAGGTGAGTTGGAAAGACCTGTCTGGGAGTGCCATACCCGCATCGTATGGACGGATAAGGCGGTATCATGCGGTGAAAAAATCCACAGGACGGATTTTACTGACTGGAAAAAAGGAGAAAAAATTCCCGAGGGTGAACTTCACAGTGATGAAGACTAAAATTTTCGGGCTCAAGAATGAGGATGCCCTGAAAACCACCTCCTGGACCTTCACCTGACCTGTTATGTCCTGGGATATCAATCGTCAACAATGTCGTAGTATTCGGATGAATTGTCCGGATGCCGCATGATATGAAGAGACAGAATTCGGCTTTCATAATTTTCAACCCGGGTTTTGAGTGCTTCTTTGGCCTGACGGAATTTTATACTCTGAAGGCCTGATATCAATGTGTCCACATCCTTGACCCGTCCTTCGCAGATGGTTCTGGGCCCTTCTCCGATCAGCACTTCCCATTCTTCGGCCACATGGATCCCGATCTCTTCCAGAACCGGGTAATATTCCGACAGGACAAATTGCCGGTATTTTTTGAAATCATCTTTTTCCCGGGTGACGATATCCCAGACCTGATTGAATTTAACCGTTTTTTCGCCGATCTCCATGGAATAAGCCGGTTCTTTTTTCAAAGGAACCAGGACCTTGGTTTTGTAATGCTTGATATAATTGAGCAGATCTGATTTCAGGCGACGGTATTCAGCACTTTTCAGGGCCGATTCCAGCTGCTCCAGGTCATTGCTGACTGTTTCCACGATCACTTCACTGTAGGCGCCCACCAGAACGGACCAGCCGGCCACCGTGTGGACTCCCAGACCATTGATGCCGGGAATGAATTTATTGACGATGAATTCAGCGTATTCGTCAACCCTTGAAGGAGTGATCGTCCAGTAATGCATCAGTTTTACGGTCATGGGTGCCCCTCCTGCCAGATGTTGATTGATATGTTTACGTTATGACTTAGAATACACCCTTTCATTTGTCAACCAAAATTCCCGGAGAATGCGAAAAAACCGCCGGGAAAATCCTTTTCGACATCACGGTATCACCATTTCCCCCAAGAATTGGGTTGATGAAGCCTGTTTTTCATGATAAAATGTATCTATTCAGCTCGAAAATCACAACCTTACTTGAAGGTATAAAAAACTTTCCTTGTTTTGACAACCGATGATTTACTCATTCATAAAATCTGGCAGCCTGCCTTCGAATAAAAGACGTAAGGCTTCGGTTGC
>JAIPDL010000056.1 GCA_021737695.1 Desulfotignum sp.
GAGACCCCCACATTGATCCAAACGTGAATGTGCGGCCTTTTGCCTTTGACCATTTCGGTCAATTATGGATTGCTGATTTTCTCCATGGTCCAAAATTGTTCAAGGACAATAAAAAGCACAAAACCTATCTCCATGTCATCCTGGATGACAGCAGCCGGTTTATTGTTCATGGTGGATTTTACCTGACCGAATCGGTTGAACCTTTACTCTATGATCTCATGGGTGCGGTCAGACGATTTGGAATTCCCCAGCGTTTTTACGTCGACAATGGGTCGGCATATATCAGCCGGCACCTGAAGATCCTTTGCGCCAGGAACGGAATTGATCTGGTCCATACCCCACCATTTGTCCCTCAAGGCAGAGGCAAATTAGAAAGGCTGTTCAGGACCGTCAGGGATCAGTTCCTTTGTGATAAATTTAAAACCATTAAGCAGATCAATGATGCGTTCAAATCCTGGGTTGCCGGATATCATGAAACCCTGCACTCATCTTTGGAATGTTCCCCGTTGCAAAAAAGACTGCAAAGCAAAAATGTATGCCGTGCTTTGTCGCCGTCGATTGACATTGAAGCCTTGTTCAGGATGGAGCGGCGTTGCAGGGTTTACAATGATTGCACCATCCATTTCAAAAAAATCAGGTATGAGGTACCCGGATGCCTGCCAGGATCCCGGGTAACCATTTATTATATGCCCTGGGACAAAACCTGTATCTACTACGGCAATGAAATGAAAAAGGCACGTATCGTTGACCTTGGCGCCAATGCAAGACGATTTGAACATCCAAATCAATAGGAAACCATACAAATGACTCATAAACAATCTCCACTGGAATTTTTTAATTGTAAATATCATCCGTTCGCAAATACTTACCGACTGAAAACCCCTTATCTGGGAGAGCAGGACAAGCGATTTCTCAGGACAGCCATATCGTTGATCTCCTCTGGAAAAAGTTTTGCTTTGTCCGGGCCCTCAGGTGCCGGCAAATCAACATTAATCAACTATGTTTTATCCCAGCTCGATGCAAACTGTTATAAACCTTCCCTGGTCCATTACGGTGGATTACAGCGCAACGGAATGCTCAAAGCCTTTGCTGACGTTCTTGGGGTGGAAACAAATGGTAGGACCGTGCCTTTGCTGATCAGCCTGCAAAAACAGATCACAAACATGGCATCGGAACACCGCAGTGTGTTCCCGGTATTTGTTATTGATGATGCCCACCTCATGGAAAAGGAATCATTAATGGATATCTGTTCCCTGATGTTTAATCCTCAAAAGGAAACCGTGGCCGCAAGTTTTATTCTTGTGGGAGATGAAACCTTTGAAAAAAAACTCTCACTGCAAATTCTGGCTTCTGTAAAAACCCGACTCACCGGGCAATTTAATTTGAATCCCTTGAATGACGATGAAAGTCTTGAATTTATCAAATTCAGGTTATCCAATGCAGGTGCAACAGAAACGCTGTTTGATCCGGATGCTTTAAACATTTTATCATCCCATTGCAGAGGGAATCGACGACACATCATGAACATGGGCACGTTGCTTTTAACCGAAGCCTTTTACAGACAGGAAAAAACGATCAGTGCGGAATTGATTTTCAATTGTGACCAGATAGAGATATCTGAGTGAAACAGAGGCATACGAGAGGGGACTCCGATGCCAAGGGATAACTCAGTGCGGTAGACTGCTGTCTGCTCGGGGCCTGGTGGTTTTGTTTTGATTACTACCAGGCCCTACCTCTGTCATCAATAGGTAAAATAACCTGACACATTTTTGGGATCAGACCGCGACAATCCACAAAAAGGCAGTGGAAGACGACATATTTCAGCAAACAAAGCGGTGTGGGACTCGCCATTCGTTTCCATCCCCGAAGAGCACTGCCGGATTATCCCTTTAAAATCGGTTGCATCGGTCTTGGGATTGGAACCATTGCCGCTTATGCCAACGACCCTGACACGGGCTTCAACGGTAGCGCCGGAATAAACGATACCTTCCAGTTTTATGAAATCGATCCCCAGATCCACGCGTTTGCTGAAACCTATTTCACCTATCTGTCCGATGCCCGGAAACGAGGGGCCGAAGTGGCCGTGACCATGGGGGATGCACGGATAACCATGGAACAGCAGCTGAAAGAGGGGCAGCCACAACAATTCGATGTGTTGATTGTGGATGCTTTTACAGGCGATTCAATGCCCATACACCTTCTCACGGAAGAGTGCTTCAAGGTGTATACACATCACCTCCAGACCGATGGTATCCTGGTTTATCAAATCACCAATCGATATGTGAACCTTTTACCCGTGATAGCCACACTGGCCAACCGGCATAAATTTCAATGGACCGTTGTCGACATGGCCAGCGACCAACACGGACATTCCTACAACCAATGGGTGCTCGTAACAGCCAACCCGGAATTTTTTGACAACCCCGTTTTCCCCAGGGAACGCCTGTGCCGGCAGGATTATACACCTACTTTATGGACGGATGATTTTTCCAGTCTTTTCAATGTCCTGGATTGAACATTGATCTCATGATCTCAACACTCCCGATAAAACAAGAGCCCAAAGAAACGATCAGAACCATGGTGCCCATCAACCATGTTCCCACACTATTCTTTTCCTTTACCTTCGCTCTTTCCCTTATCTGTGCTCTTCCCCTTATCTGCGCCCTTTCCCTTACCTTCGTCAGTTTCTTCGTCTGTGTCGACACTCCCCGCTTCCCCGGTTGCCAGAGCCCAATATCCCGAGGTATCTGGGCTGGAAGGAGTTCTGCTCACATTCACAGCGGTCGACCCCAACGTAATAATACTGGTACCGTCGATAGTGGGACCGCTGGACCACTCAAATTTGGCACCGATATTTTCAGGATTCACCAGATTGAAAATAACCGTGTCATCATGGTCTTCTTTTGATTCTAAATGGGTTGCCCAGATCAGATATTCCCGATGATTGAGATCCTTGATCACATTGTCGATCATCTTTCGGCGGATTCGGTCCTGGATATTGAAAAAGTCAGGCAGCGCCACTGTCGCAATAATGCCCACAATGACCAGCACGGAAATGATCTCCACAAGGGTGAAGCCACGTTCTTGAGGTTGTTTCATGGCAGTCTGTCTTTCAATATACCACATCCATCATTGTTCATTCCCTTGTTTTATTTCGACAGCTCCGAGAATACCTTTATCGTCATGAAGCATTCCTTTGCAATGAAAACCGTGCTCATATTTCAGCAATTATTATAGGGGGAACCATATCATCACCAGTTTTCAACCGCGTAGTCTGCAGGCATGTATGTCACATCCACGGACTGCCCCATTGTAACGGTGCCTTCTACTGATGAAACTGCACCAATCAAGGTCATGTTATCGGAATCAAACCAGATATTATTCTTGGCCAGAACAGTACCAAACCAGTCACTGGAACTGCCCTGGAAAAAATCACCATGGGTTTCCCAGTAAATCCGTTTTGCAATTTCAGGATCGACATCTTTCATTTTTTCGGGTTTGCCCTCTTCTGTGAGAATAAAAATATTCATTTTGCCACCGAACTGGATATCTTTCTCGGAAAAAAAAGTCATATCTCCAGGGGTCCCATCATCATTCACACATTGCGAAAGATCCAGATAAAGATCCAGATCCCATGCCAAGGACAACGTATTAAAAACAAACTGACATTCACCAGGAGATTCTCTTGTGAAATAGATGCTGTTTTTTCCGCCTGCCGACACATCTTGATAAGCGCCGGACACAATTTTCTCATCCTGTTTCCATCCGATTGAGATATCAGTTGTCCCTGCTGAAAATTTGGACAGTTCCGGTGTTTTAACCCCGGGGCACTCCTTTGGCGGCGATGGAGGTTTGACTGCGGGATCAGAATCCCCTTCAGACTGCGTCCCTTTTATCTCGCTTTTCCATCCCAGCATTATTTTCCCTGAAGCGATGGCATCCCCTGAAATTTCATTGTCTCCCGCATTTAAATCGATATCGCCTTCTGTGATCACATCACCGCCGACCTTATCTTTCCATCCAAGTGTCACTGTTTTTTTTGCATAAACAGTGCCCATGACCTGGGCATGCCCCTCCAGAGTCACTGTGCCATCGGCAAAAATATCTCCTTTGACAACGGAATTCCATCCGACAGTGACGGATTTCCCGGAATGAATGCTGCCCATGACCTCTGCGTCCGAGTCCAGGGTGACGTTTCCATCGGCAAAAACATCCCCGGTAACGGCAGACTGCCACCCGACCGTTACGTCCCCATGTGCATGAATATCCCCGCCCACTTGTGCTTTACTGGTCAGAGTGACATCTTCTGAGGCACAGATATCACTGCCAACCGATGATTTGAATTCAAGTGTGACATTTTTTTCAGCAACGACATCACCCGTGACCTCTGACTGGCTTGAGAGCACGACGTCCTTCCCATAGACATTGCCGTCCACAGATGCTTTGAAAGGTACTGTGATAGTACCATCACCAGAGTCTAAGGCATAATATGCGGGGTGTTTAGGGCCAAGTTCTGGTGTATCCTCTTTTACGACAGGGAATTGCCTGTTGCTTTTTCTTTTTCCAAAATCAATTCCAGCCCAACCCGAAGCCTCTACATTACAATAAGTTTTACCATTTTTTGTACCTATCTTGGAACTGATGATTTTAACATTTAAGCCGTCTGGAATTTTTTCCTTTATTAAATCATCATTACAATACGATTCAATTTTTTCAGCACTGACATTATTGAGTTTCCAGCCGACCCATTCCAGACCACTTTCTGCCGTGTAATACGCCTGAATTGACAGGCCGGGATCCAGCATAGCAACCTGTTGCAATCCGCTGGAACTGCGCATGGTTGCGATTCCAGCCCCAATGGCTGCAATAATCGTGATGCCAGCGATGACGATTATCAATACACTGCCTTTTTGAGAACCAATCATTATTTCTTTCCTTTTTGCTCTGAGCCTATGGTTCTTTCCGCATAACAAAGGAGGACATTTCAAATGAACTGCCATCCGGCATCTGAATTGCCAGTGTCATTTTGTACTTGTAAAGTTCTGTATTTTTTAAAGGTTTTTTTGTTTTTTCAAAGCCACTGCCAGCATCCAAATATTTTGCCAAGAGCTGCTTGTTCAATTTCAAAACACCCTCGTCAACTGCAATTTCCCATGAGTCACCGTCAATCACGCATTTCAGTGGAGATTTATCATCAAAAGTTAAAGTGCTCGCGCCTTGCACATCTTGAACAAAACGTTGCAGTGCCAGAATGGCCTGATTTTCTCGTTGGTTAAGTTCTCTTGATTCCAAAAGGTTTGAAAGCACTTGTCCCACAAAGGGTGTAACCATGACAGCGGATAATCCCAACAGAACCATGACCAAGATCAACTCAATCAGCGTAAATCCTGACCTGTCTTTTGAGAGTCTAAAAGGCTTGCGTATCATGTCATTTGCCATCATAGTATTCTGCACTAATGAATTTAGGTTTTATTGCTTCGTTGTAGACCCAACAACATCACATGATTGTCATTAAAAAAGGACAATCATCATGTCTTCAAATCACCCTTTCAATAATCATAAAGCCGCATCAAATAAGATTGTTTATTATCCACTGTAACCTTAACCTCGCAATATCCCGAAGTTTGCCCTGTCCAACAGCCATCCAATTTTTCTTTCTTTTCATTGAGGTTTGTGAATTCAACATCAACTTTCACCTGACCACCAGAACAAACATCTTGTTTCTGCAAATTTTTATCAAATAAACATGGATCTGGGCCACATTGTGAATCTTTCACACCATCACAATCACCTTTATCTGGGAACCCATTACCTTCATTTTTTTCTTTCAAAATCAGCTCTAATCTGTGCTGAGCCAGCACTGCAAGTTCTTGATTCGCCTCTGTGTACTGAAGTGTTTCTTTATTGCTCCCGGTCCTAGTGAAGGACATAAAACTCACTCCGGCAACAGCTGCGGCTACCCCCACCAATACCATGGCAGCGATCAATTCAATCAAAGTAAACCCTTTCCGGGAGCTGATACTAACGGCCATGGGCCGACCTGGTATTTCACCGAGGTTTGCCCACAACAAAACATGAAAGAATCTAAAAGGTTTACATAGTCCTTTCATATAAAATATTGATATCATTGTATCTCCACATAACCTGTTTGATAAATCTTTAAACGAACGGTTTTATTCCCACGCTTCAGTTCAATGTTTTTTTCAGAATCAACCGTTCCTTTGGGCGTTGAAAATTCGATCTTGATTCTGGATCCGGAGGGAAACGTCACGCCATGTTCGGTTTCTCTTTTATCATCACTACCTACACCATCTGCAAAACTCAAATCACTTATCGTCCATCCATCGCTTTTGATTTCCACTGTTATATTCTTCGACCGAGTCATGGCCAAAAACTGGGCATAGCGCAAATCTGCCACCAGGCGATCGGCATCGCCATAAGCAGACATTTCTGATCCCCCCATATGCTTTACGGCCAACGTAGTAAAAAAAGCTATGATCACAAGGACCAAAGCCATTTCGATCAGGGTAAATCCACTATGGTGACATATTCTTGGCATGCGCTTCGCCTGTGGTCTGTTAATCAGGAAGTTCCCATGGTCCAGTATTATTGTCTGTCAGAACAATACCTTTAATTTTATCGACAGTGATATCAGTTTTCCGGTTCTCATCGGGATCAAGCGTTATCTCAAAATCATCACCAATATCAATCGCATATTCTTTTATTAATTTTGAAGTGTCATTTGCTGATGTCGTATCAAGAAACCCTGTGATCGTCAAACTTTCAACAGAACCAGGGTTTTTCAACCGATAATAGGCGTATTCCAGTGACAACCGGGATTTAACCTCGGCAATCGCAGCCTCAGCTGCCTTTTCTCGGGATCGATCCATTGTGGCTTTGTAACTGGGCACCGCGATGGCAGCCAGGATGCCGATGATAACCACCACTGACAGGACTTCGATCAGGGTGAACCCTTTCCGGGTTTTTAAAACAGCGGTGGGCTGCATTTTTTATTTCCTTTTATGGTGTGTTCATGTGACATACATTCTAATACCGGAGGGCGGAATAATCAAGCCGGCAGATGGGCGCACCGGGTCAGACAATGTTTGCCATCTCCCACATGGGCTTGAAAATGGCCAGTATGAAAAATCCCACCATGGCGGACATGAACACCATAAGCAGCGGTCCTAATGCTTCGGCCAGGCGTTTGGTGGCATATTCCACTTCGGCATCGTAATGATCGGATATTTCTTTGAGCATGCCGTCCAGATTACCGGATTCCTCACCAATGGCCACCATGCTGACCACCATGGGGGGAAAATATCTGGCCCGCTTCAACGGGCCTGAAATGCCTCGTCCTTCTTCCAGCTGACTTCTGATTTTTTTGAATTCCACGGCAATGGCTGCATTGTCAATGGTGTCCGTCAACACCCGCAAGGATTCCAGAACACCGACACCGCTGGCCTGAAGAATGGAAAAAATACTGGAAAACCGGGACATGGCGGATTTGACCAGGAGCTGTCCGATCAGGGGCAGGCCCATGAGCAGCCGGTCTTTCATGAGGCGCCCGGTATCGGTCCGGACATAATAAAATCCCGCCACCACCAGGACTCCGGCAGTCAGGAGCATATATCCCCCGAACTGGGATAAAAACGTGTACATCATCATGCAGATCCGGGTGGGCAGAGGAATTTCCACACCGCCCTGCTCAAAGATATCCACAAACCGGGGCACCACAAAGGTCAGCAGCACCAGAAACGCCCCGCCCAGCACAGCCAGGACAAACATGGGATACCGCAGCGCGCCCTGGATATCGTTTTTCACCTTTTCTTCATGGGTGATCACATAGATCAGCCGGTCCATGATCTCGGGCAGGGCACCGGACTCCTCTCCGGCCCGGATCATGGCACAGTACAGCCGGGGGAAAATCCGCGGATGGTCGGAAAACGCCTGATACAGGGACCGGCCTTCCCTGATATCCGCCACCATCCTGGCAATGGCCTTGCGCAGGTGGGGGTTTTCCGTCTGATCCTCCAGGATCTGAAACACCTGGACAATAGAAACACCGGCGTGCACCATGGTCTTGAACTGTTTGGTAAACAGGATCAGGTCTTTGGTCTTGACCAGCCGGCCCGGCAGGGGCAGGTTGTTCAAAAACCCCATGATATCGGACCCCCCTGATTTCTTTTTCGCTGTCTGGGGAATCAGGCCCCGGGCCGCCACAAGCCCTAACGCCGCATCCCGGGAGTCTGCCTCGATCTCTCCGGAAACCGGTTGGCCGTTCTCGTTGATCGCCTTGAACTGATACAATGCCATGCTGTTTTATCCTGCCGGCTCAACCGGTTTATTTCACCTGAAGGGCCGACATGGCCTCCTCCGGGGTGGTGATCCGGTCCATGACTTTCCGGGCCGCATCTTCTTTCAGGGTCCGGAGCTGGCCGGCGTCATGGGCCAGCCGGCTGATCTCCTTGGCGGTTTTTCCGCTCAGAATCATGTCCCGGACCGCATCATTGATATACAATATTTCGTACAGCCCCACCCGGCCCCGGTATCCCGTATCCAGGCAGTGGCTGCATCCTTTGGCTTTCATGAACCGGATGTTGTCTCCCGGGGGGATTCCCCAGTATTCAAGCAATTCAGGCGGCGGGATCACCTGCTCACCGCAATGGGTGCACACCCGCCGGATCAGGCGCTGGGCAATGATCACCAGCATGACCGATGAAACCAGAAACGGGGCAACCCCCATTTCAATGAACCGGGTAACCGCCCCGGCCGCATCATTGGTGTGCACGGTTGAAAAAACCATATGCCCGGTCAACGCCGCCTGCACCGCCACATTGGCGGTTTCCGTGTCCCGGATCTCCCCTACCATGATCACGTCCGGGTCCTGGCGCAGAATGGACCGCAACCCCGAGGCAAATGTCATGCCGGCCCGCCGGTTCAGCTGGGCCTGGCGGATATGCTCCATCCGGTATTCCACGGGATCCTCCAGGGTGATGATGTGGGTGTCCGGTGAATTGATCTCCTTGAGCATGGCAAACAGGCTGGTGCTTTTCCCGCTGCCCGTGGGGCCGGTGCACAGAATCATGCCATAGGGCATCTTGATCATTTTTTTGATCCCTGCGATGTCATTGGCTGAATACCCCAGCTGATCCAGAGTATGAATGCCGGAACTGGTGTCCAGAAGCCGAAGCACCACGTTTTCGCCATAAATGGTGGGAATGGTGGAAACCCGGACATTGACCTCCTTTTGATGAACCTTGATGGTCATGCGCCCGTCCTGGGGAATCCGGGAGATGGAAATGTCCAGATTGGCCATGATCTTGATGCGGGACACCATGGGCAGAAACATTTTTTTGGGTGGATTGGGGATCTTGTGCAGTTTTCCGTCCACCCGGAACCGGATCTCGATGTATGTTTTCTCCGGGCTCAGATGAATATCCGTGGCACCTTCCCGGACCGCCTGGGTCAGAATGGAGTTCACCAGTTTGATGACCGGTGCATCCTCGGCCATGTGCTGAAGATCGGTTTCGGTCAGAGATTCGGAAGCCTCGTCATCATCGGGTTCCGAATCCATTTCGGAGATATCCTGCACCTGCTGCATGACCCCGTCTTTACCGGCATATGCCCCATAGATAGCAGACATCAGATAATTGAAATTCTGCTCTGTGCAGATCACCGTCTCCACTTCCATGTCGGTCATCACTTCTATATAATCCACGGTGATGATATTCAATGGGTCCGTCATGGCGATGGTGATCACACCGTCGCTTTTTTTCACGGGCACGGCTTTGAATTTGGCGGCAGTGTCCACATCCATAATTTGGGCCAGGTCCGGAGAAATGTCATATTCCCCAGCGTCGAATTTTCTCAGATTCATCTGGGAAGCCACCGCATCCACAATGATGTTTTCAGACACGATCCCTTTGAGTGCCAGATATTCCCCGAGTTTGAGTCCGGTTTCTTTGAATTGGGACAAGGCAGTTTTCAGCTGGTCCTGGGTGATAACCCCTTCATCCAGCAGAATTTCTCCCAGTCTTTTTCGAACGGCCACGTCTGTTTATCCTTTATTTGCCGGCGCAATTATTTGATTGTCCAGAATATGCGGGGTGATGAAAATCAAAAGTTCTTCTTTTTCCTTTTCATTGTTTGTGCTTTTGAACAACCACCCGAGCCCCGGCATGTCTTTGAGCCCGGGGACCCCCTGTTCGCTGTCGCTTTTCTTTTCCTTGTTCAGCCCGGCAATCACCGTGGTCTGCCCGTCCTGCAATGTGACCGATGTCTCCGCGTTCTTGGTGATAATGGTGGGATTCCCGTTGACCGATGCAGTGAAATCCAGTTCATCCTTGTTGGTCAGAATCTCCAGGCGGACCATCTGCTCATCGATAACATGGGGGGTGACTTCCAGTTTGATGACCGCTTCTTTCCATTCGATATTGACGGTTTGATCCGATCCCGTGCCTTCAACCGTCTGGTAGGGCACTTCCTTGCCGCTTCGGATGATGGCTTTCTGGTGGTTCTGGGTGGTGATGGAGGGTTTGGACAAAATATTGAGCACCCCTTGTTCCTGCAACGCCATCAACTGGGTGTACAATACAAAACTGCCCATTTTCTGGGTCATGAGGCCGAGGTTCAGCCCGGTTTCCGCAATCGCAGGCAGATTGACCACATTGCCGTCCGCAGGATTGAGAAACGTGCCGTCCTGCAATTGCTGGTCAAACGGAGAGATATCTCCGCCCACGGAAATCTGCTTGTCAGAACTGGTTTTGAAATTGCCCAGCCCGCCCCACTGAATGCCTAAGGCTTTGCCGGTATTGGATTCCACTTCAACGATATGGGCCTCGATCAACACCTGTTTTGCCGGCTGATCCAGTTGTTGGATAATGGGCATCAACTGATCGATATCTGATTGAGACGCATGAATGATCAGGGTATTGGATGTGGCATCCATCATGATACTTCCCTTTTCTCCGGGACGGATCTGGGCATCGGCGTCGGATGCGGCATTACCAATGGGCAACATGGCCGACGAGATATCCAGCGAAGACGTTTTTTCGTTCCGGGCCACTGCCAGGTACTGGTTCAAGTTCTGATGAAGCGATTCCAGATTGGCATAACGGATGGTCACAATTTTTGTAATCAAAGGTTCCTGCCGCCGCTTCTGGTATGCCAGCTGCGATCGTGCCAGTTCCTGCCGGATTTTGGCATTTTCATAATCGTTTCTGGCCTCCAGCAACGACTGCCTTTTTTTGAAATCCGCCGCACTGAACACCTGCAGGATGTCCCCGGTCCACTCATAGGCCAGCCCATAGGCATCCAGAAGACCCAAAAACACCTGATTCCATGGAGATCCCTTCACCACCAGCTGGGTCTGTCCGGTGATACCGTCATTGATCATCATGTTCAGATCCGCAATTTTTGCCAGGGTTCGCAGCAAAACCGGCACGGACACATCATTCATATTCATGGTCACGGGCAGGTCGGGCAGCTTGTGAACCTGTGCCGGAACCGGCCCTGATGATTTATCAGGCGATGACAGATCATAGACCACAACCGGTTCAGGGCCGGCAGGGACAGGCGGTATCGGATCTTTGGCTGCGGGTGAATCCAAAGATCCGGACGTGTCCGGCGGGGTGGCGGCCGCATCATAGGTGGTTTTTGCCAGCTGCTGCCATTTTTCCATGGGATCGGCCAGGCTCTGATCCGATGTTTTGGCAGCAGTACACCCGCCCAGAATCAATCCCAGACAAAAGATCCACATGAAAGCCAGATATTTCAGATGTGATTTCCCTGGTCCCATCAGCCTTGTTTCAGTCCCCGTTGAAAAATATTTCACCTGTATTCTGATCCTTTTGTATAACCACCTTGTCTGGTGTGATGCGGGTGATCCGGTATCCGGTATCCATAATAATGTCGCCGGTAAAATACTCCATTCCATTGACAATGGCCATGGCATGTTTGCCCGACGAAATAAAACCGGAATACACCAGGTTCGGCAGAACAGACATGGCTTCCTCTGATTCCCCGGTCAATTGTCTGGCTTGCGGTCCGGGCTGGACAAACGGATCCCGGACCCATGGGGTTTCAATTTTTTCGATCATCGCTTTTTTGTGCGGGTGTTCTATTTCCATATGCATGATCTTTGCCATCATTTTATCAATGGTTCCAGCCGATGATCCGCTTTTTTGTGTCACTGACCCGGGAGATGGTTTTTCCGGAGAAAAAACAAACCACTCCAGCCCGCCATAAACAAGCGCTGCCAGGGCCATGAACAATATGATTTTTTCCCGTGTGCTCATGATGTCTGCGCTTCCAGCCACAACCGGATATCGATGGTGTAGTATTTGGTTCCGGCATCGTCAGTATAAATGTGCAGCCCGTCCATGGCATTGAAGCTGTCCAGGGCCATGACATCCATCAGATATGCCCTGAATTTGTTCCACCCGCCTTTGAGCTGAACCGTCATGGCAATGGCCCGGGACTGATCGGTCACGCCGTTGATATGAACGGTATGCCCTAAGATATCAAGTTGATGGGACCCGGCAATTCGGGTCAGCTGGCGGGTCACGGCAATCAGGTTTGTCCGGGGCAGACTGACGGTTTCCGGCAGCGGCAGGTGGGTGTCAAACGGCGTTTGGGTCATCTGCCGGGCTCTGGCATAAGTGGCGGCCACTTGTCTTTTATTTTCCAGATCTTCCTTTTTTTCATCAATGGCCTGCCGGGTCCGGGCATATGCCTGATACGAAGGATATACCATAAAACCGGCATACAGCGCGCACATCAGTACAAAAATCCCGCACAGGATCACGGCGGGGACCGGTATTTTTTTCCAGAAATCAGGGCCGGTTGATTTCAAAATGCCTCCAGTGTCGCTGAAAACAGGAGTTGATCCTGGGCGTTTTTCACCTGGGTCCGCTCTTTTGTCACCTGAATGTTACCAAACACCGGGGAGGCAGACAATGATAAAATATAATGGGCCAGTTCCGCCTCCAGCGTCAGGCCCGGTCCGGTAATTTGGCCCTGGATCCGGATGGTCCGGATATCTTTTTTTTCAGTGTCTGCCTTTCCATAGGCCAGCGACGTCAGGCGGATATGGGGCGGGGTGATCCGGCATAAATCATATATCACGCCCAGGGGCCGATACCGGTCGATATAAACATCTGCGTGATTGATCTTTTTTTTGGATGCATCCACAATCTCATCGATATCCACGGGTGTGATATCTTTGCCGACCCGGGTCAATTCCCGGTCCAGCTGGTCCAGCAATGCCAGGTCCTTTTTGTGCACCGTGAAAAAAAACAAATTCATTGCCACCAGGGCAGCCAGAATCATCCCGCCTGCCAGACACACGGTGGTGGTGATGCGTTTCCGGCGTACCTGCTTTTGTTTGTCCTGATGGGTATGAATAAAATTCGGGGTCCAATCTCGACCGGATAGCGCGAGACCCCATGCAACCAGGACAGCACTGTGTTCATCCTTTTTTTCAGGCAATGCAGGCAACGCCCCCGGCATGTCCCGGGTCAGCGGTTCAAACAGTTTCACGCCGCCCGGAATCATGTTTTGCGCCAGATCCATGAACGGTGCGAACATATCGATCTCACCCAGAAAATAATAATGGGTGATCGGGGTGTTGCCGGTATAATGCTGGGCGCAGTAATCACCGGTACGAATAATTTTGCTGACCAGACGTTCGGACACCTCCTGCACCTGGGGGGAAACCGATGGCGGGGTTTCGGGTGCCTCACCCGGCAAAAAAAGCTGGGCCATCTCCGGATTTTCATCCAGTCCTTCGATCAGGTTCAGGGCCCCGGTTCTAAGGCTCCGGACCAGCAACACCCCTGCCCGGGAAAAACAATAGATATCAGACGTATCCTGGGAAATATGAATCACAGCAAAATAAGGCACCTCCAGATCCACTTTTCGGGTGCGGACAAAATTCTGCAACGCAAACGGAATGGCAGTAATTCCGCATAAAGGGTATCCGGCCTGATCAAACATTTTTTTCAACGCGTGAATCCGGTTTTTACCCGCACTGAAAACAATCAGGTTCTTTTTTTTGACCCCGTCCACCACCTCATCTTCCAGGAGCTCGAAATCAAAAATGTCGGTTGTTTCATCAAAATCGGTTTCCCGTTTCAACCCCCAGAATGCCGCATTGCCGACTTTTTCCATGGGCATATCCGGGATGACGATATGTTTGATTTTCAGCATCGATGGTTCGATGGCACACCAGAAGTCCACTTTTTTGGCGTGGGCCGTAAATCGGGAAAGGCTTTGTTCAAGAATCTTTACCCACTGCTCCGAATCAGGATCCAGATCGTCAGGCAGGGGGATACATGCCCAGTTGATCAGGCTCTGGGGCGCATTTTTTCCGGAAACCCCGGTCATCACCAGGGTCAGCATCCGGGAAGAAAAAAAAACCCCCACCTGCAACTGTTTCATGTGTTTTATTTCTGCAGGACAAGTGATTGTCACATCCTGGAGAATGTCGGATCTATTCATATTCGGATGATATTCCCTGCAGTTTGACTGTCTGTGTGTGTATTTCCTGCATTCTATCGCTTATCAATAGCTATTTGCGCATTTGATGTCAACAAAAATGTCTGTTAACATGTCTTGGGCAACTTACAGGTTGACTTATTCTGCGCGTCATATAAAAATGCCATCACCCTTGACGAATACGTGCCGAACAAATTTTTATGGTTTCAGGAGCCGGTAATGGACAAATTACAGCTAATCAAAGAAATTCTGAACACAGATGCGCAGACCGACAAAAAAATTTTTCAGTTGATTCGGGCTTCGAAAGTGTGTGGGCCGGACTGTGATGAAGTGATTCAGATCGATGAACGGGAAAACACCCGCAAACCCGTATCGTTGCGGGTGAACGTCAACACGGGCAAAGAACGGATCATGGCCAGGGTTGAAGACGTCTCCCTGAGCGGCGCGTTTATCAACACAAAAAAAAAAGTCCCCCGGGGAGAGCAGCTGGCAGTGCGCCTGATCAGTTCCACAGGAGAAGAATTCGATTTCATCTCTGAAGTGGTGCGGGTGGAAAAATCGGGGTTCGGTGTTCTAATCAAAAGCATCAGTCCGTTTCAGGAAGAGCGGTTTCGCCAGTTTGTCAAGCAATTGTAGAACCGGTTCTCATAAATAATGAATGCCAAAGACGATCATATCAAAAAAGCGTTTGCCGAAGAATCTTTAGAGCACCTGTCTTCCATTGAAGAGGACCTGATCCGCATTGAAAAAGGAGACACAGGTCCTGACCGGGAACGGGTCAACAAAGTATTTCGTGCCGTTCATTCCATCAAAGGCGGCTCCGGCTTTCTGGGCATCCAAAACATCACCCGGCTGGCCCATGCCATGGAAACGGTTTTGGGACTGATCCGGGAAGGCACGCTTGATCCCAATGCCGAAGTGACCCATTTTCTGCTGAAGGCATCAGATGCATTGACCCACATGATCCAGTATCTGGATCACAGTGACAAAATAGATATTTCCGAAACAGTCACGGCGCTGGAAAACATCAGCGCGGGATCCCGAAAAAATACCAATATCCCTTCCCCGGAACCGAATCCGAATCCGGATGCTTTTGCGGACGTTGCATTGGATTCAGATCCCGGGGTACAACCGGACACTGAGACAGCCCATGACAATGACCCGATCACCATTTCCGCCCGGGACGGCTCGCCCGTGTTTGTTTTGGAAAAATCGGATTACCGCCGGCTGGAAAATGAAAACAAGCTTGTTTTTTTTGTGGAGATTCCCCTTGAAACCATTGATGTCCCTGGGGAAAAATATCTGGAAACCATCTCATCCCAAATAAAAGCATATGGGACGATGCTTGTGTACCGGATCGAAAAAAAATATGTCCCGCTGACCGGTACTGATGAGTCCGGCCCTTATATTTTATTGCTGTTTGCCTCGGTATTGGCCAAAAAAGAGATCCTTATCGTATTCGATCTCGATGACCGATTGATTCATACCCTGAACCAAACCAGCGGTCTGTTGCCGACAAACATCCAGGAGGACACACCGGCTGAGGCGCGTGTGCCGGATCCTTACATTCCGGAAACAGCGATGCCTGACCCAGATCCTGTGGAAACAGATACCTGCATCGGGGAAAAAGCCTCCGAGGGGCTTCAGCGGCAGGACCGGCTGATCCACCCCCCTGTTCGGGTGGACCTGACACTGCTGGACAATCTCATGACCCTGGCCGGAGAAATGGTTTTGAGCAGAAACCAGCTGCTGCAAGCCATTGCCACCCGCGACCCCCAGGGGATCCAGCGGGTGGGACAGCGGATCAACCACGTCACCTCAGAGCTTCAGGAAACCGTGATGCTTACCCGCATGCAGCCCATGGGAAAAATTTTTGACCGGTTCCCCAGGCTGGTGAGGGATCTTTCCACGGCTTCAGGGAAAAAAATTCAGCTGATTATCAAAGGCCGGCGGGTCGAACTGGACAAAAATCTGCTGGAAGCCGTAACCGACCCGCTGCTTCACCTGGTGCGAAACAGTATCGATCATGGCATCGAGCCCCCGGATATCCGTGAAAATCAGGGCATAGACCCGGTGGGAAAAGTGGTCCTTAAAGCCAGCCAAGGGGCGGGAAAGATTTTTATTGAAATCATCGATGACGGCCGGGGAATGGACCCGGACACACTGGCGAAACGGGCGGTCGATTTGGGTCTGATCACGCAGAATCAGGTCCGGAACATGGATGAGAAAGCAAGGTGCGCCCTCATTTTCATGCCCGGATTTTCCACTTCCCAGGTGGTAAATGATCTGTCAGGCCGGGGCGTTGGCATGGATGTGGTTAAAAGCAATATTGAATCCATTGGCGGGAAAGTCACGATTGAATCCCAGCCCGGACTCGGGTCCCGTTTTTTGATTGAAGTGCCTCTGACTCTGGCCATCATCCCCAGCCAGATCATTCAGACGGAAGCCCAGCGATTTGCCATCCCCCAGGCAAATCTGGAAGAACTGGTTCGGATTCCACCGGGCCGGGTCGCGGAAAAAATCGAATTCATCAGCAACGCCCCCGTTATCCGTCTGCGGGAAGAGCTGCTGCCGCTGGTCCGCCTGTCGGATATCCTTCAGCTGCCCCGCACCTATATCTGCCCTGACAACGATGTATTGAAAACCGACCGGCGGCATCACATTGCCGACCGCCGATCCTCTGACACCGGGACAGAATCTGCCGAAAACCGGAACCGCAGAACCATGCCCGGGAAAGACAGGCGATTTCATGCATCCAGTGCGCTGAATGTCGCCGTGGTTTCCACCGGTTCTTTAACCTATGGGCTGATTGTGGATGAACTTCAGGACGCGGAAGAAATTGTGGTAAAGCCTTTGGGCCGGCATCTCAAATCATGCGGTGCCTTCGCCGGGGCCACCATCATGGGAGACGGCCGGGTGGCTTTGATCCTGGATATTTCCTCTTTGGCTGAAACCGCTGAACTCATGCCGGTCAACCCATCTGAAACCTCTTATGAAAAAACAGACCCCCGTGTGACTGAAAAAAAAGAGGTCCGTTCGTATCTCACCTTCCGGGGAGCCCCGGAGGAACGATTCGCCATTCCTCTGGACCGGGTGATCCATATAGAAAAAATACCGGCCCGGCACCTGGAAACCATGGGCCATATGACCGTTGTGCAGACCCGAAATACCACCCTGACTTTGTGTGCCATAGATGACGTGGCAGCCATTCGTGCCGTGCCCATGGAAGAGATCATGGTGGTGGTGGTGTGCGATCTGGGGGATCGAACCATGGGACTGCGTGTGACCGGACCCGTGGATGCCCTGGAAACCAGTGAAATTCTGGACAGACAAACCCTGTCCCAGCCCGGCATTTCAGGATCACTGACTTTGGACGGGCACACGGTCATGGTGGTGGACCCGGACCAGGTAGCCCGAAAACGATACCCCCAATGGTACAAAGACACCCCGGTGCAGGCGGCATCCAGTGATTCGGTGAACAAAAAAACCATTCTTATTGCTGAAGACTCCGCTTTTTTCAGGAACCTGATCAAAACCCGGATTGAAGCGGAGGGGTTTCATGTAATCGCTGCACAAGACGGACAGATCGCCCTGGATCTTATCAAAACACATGTGAAAGACCTGTCTCTGGTCATCACAGACCTGGAAATGCCCCATATGGACGGATTCACCCTGACCCGGACCATCAAGGACAACCCGGAACTGGCCCATCTGCCGGTCATCTCTCTGTCCACCCTGGCAGATGACTCGGATCTCGAAAAAGGACAGGCCGCCGGGGTCGATGACTACCAGATCAAACTGGATCAGGAAAAACTGTTAAAAAGCATTCACACCCATATTTTGGATATATAAATTTTGATTTTATCAGGAAGGATGAGTAAATGAATATTAAAAACTGGCGTTTGAAATCGAAATTCATTGCTGCACTGCTGGCAGTGGGCATCATTCCTTTTGCCATACTGGGAGGGGTTTCCCAATGGATGACCATTGACGGGCTCACTCGCCAGACCTTTGAAAAATATATGGCGATCCGGGATTTGAAAAAACATGAAATGACCCAGTTTTATGCGGACCGGGAAAACGATGTGGCGATCCTGGCTCATACCCCTTATGTTATCGACGCCCTGGAGTCGCTTTCTTTTTCCTTTAACACGGAAGGCGGGGTGAACAGCGGGCGCTTTGTCGGACAAAAACAAGGGCAGTACCAGGCCCCGGCCAATTACCGCCACCGCCATGACCAGTTTTTCCCGCAATTTTCCTTTCACATGACCCAGCAGGGCTATCATGACATCTTTCTGCTGGATGCCCAGAAAGGCAATATTGTGTTTTCCGTGTCCAAGGAACTGGATTTCGGCACCCGGGTGACCACGATAAAATCCCCGCTCCAGCATGCGTGGGAGGCTGCATCCAAAGGCAGGATCATAGTGTCCGATATGGCACCCTATGCACCGTCAGGAAACATGCCGGCCCAGTTTGTGGCGGCACCGATCAAAAAAAACGGGGATGTCATCGGGGTGGTGGCCATCCAGTTGTCCATCGATACGATCACAAAAATTCTGTCCGCGGACAGCGGCATGGGAAAATCCGGAGAGCTTTTTCTGGTGGGCCAGGACATGCGGATGCGTTCCAATTCCCTTCTGGATCCTGAAAACCGTTCTGTGGTGGCCTCATTTGCCCAAGGCGATAAAGGCAAGGTGGACACGCCGGCGGTTCAGGCTGCGTTAAAGGGTGACACCGGAGAAATGATGACCACCGATGATAACGGCACGCCGGTGATGTCCGTGTTCACCCCCTTTGAACTCGGCGACACATCCTGGGCCATCATCACCCAGATTCATAAATCCGAAGCCCTGGCCCCGGCACTTGTCTTACAGCGGACCATGGGCATCATCGCCATATGCTGTATCCTGGTCATCATTATCCTGGCATATTATTTGTCCCGGACCATGACCCGACCCATTGTAAAGGGAAGCTGGTTTGCGGAAAAACTGGCAGAAGGGGATTTCACCCATACACTGCACATCGAGCGAAAAGATGAGATCGGACTGCTGGCAGACTCGTTGAACACCATGGCCATGAAACTCAGGGCCATGTTCAAGGATCTGGCTGAAGGCACGGTGACCCTGGCGGGATCATCCACTGAATTGTCCACCATCTCATCCCAGATGAAGTCCGGTGCGGAACAAACCGCTCAGCGGTCCAATACCGTGGCATCCGCCGCAGAACAGATGAGCGCCAACATGACCTCCATGGCCGGTGCCACGGAAAATGCATCCGCCAACCTGAACACAGTGGCGGCGGCCGCAGAACAAATGACCGCCACTATCAGTGAAATCGCTGAAAGCGCCGACCGGGCCAGACATATCACCCATGACGCAGTGGACCAGGCCACCCAGGCATCCGACACGGTGAACGAGCTGGGGACAGCGGCCCGGGATATCGGGAAGGTGACCGAATCCATCACGGAAATATCCGAACAGACCAATCTTCTGGCGTTGAATGCCACCATCGAGGCAGCCCGGGCCGGGGAAGCCGGCAAAGGATTTGCCGTGGTGGCCAATGAAATCAAGGAACTGGCCAAACAGGCGGCCACAGCCAGTGCAGAAATCAAAAATAAAATTGCAGGTATTCAGCAGTCCACGGATGGCACCGTTGACCGGATCAGTCAGATTACCGGTGTCATCAACCAGGTGGATGAGATTGTGTCCACCATTGCCGCAGCCGTGGAAGAACAGTCCGTCACCACCCGGGAAATTGCAGGCAATGTCAGCCAGGCGGCCCGGAACATGACCGACATTACTGAAAATGTGACTCAGAGTTCGACCGCAGCCACGGAAATTGCCAGAGATATCGCGCTGGTTTCCAATTCTGCGGTTGAAATTACCGACAGCAGCACCCAGATCAATGAAAGTATCGCATCGTTAAGCGAATTGGCTGAAAACATCAAAGTCAGAACCGACCGATGCAAATTTTAACGGATAGACATGGCTGAGGAAATCAACAGGATCGTCACATTTTTTGCCGGAGAATCCCTGTGTGGTATCGATATCCTGGAGACCCAGGAAATTATCAAGACCACGCAGATGACGCCGGTGCCGCTGGCACCGGACACGATCAGCGGTATTATCAACCTGAGAGGCAGCATTGTCACGGTGATTGACCTGAACCGCCGGCTGGGACTTTCTGAAGAAAGCGGTTTCACCGACCCTGTTTCCCACAGGATCATTATCGTCAGGATTCAGGAAGAATCCATCGGGCTGTTGGTAAGCGCCATTGGTGACGTGATTGACATCGCTCCCGGGGATCTGGCCCCTCCCCCCGGCAATATCCAGGGGATTCAAGGCCGGTGCTTCAAGTCGGTGCTGCGGCATGAACAGGGACTGATCGGCATACTCGATGTGGCCACGGTGCTTAAATGACCCTTTCACAAAAAAACCTTCGCATACTGGTGGTGGATGATTCCATTGTATTCCGGATGATGATATCGGACGTCATTGGCAATATTCCGGGCATGGAAGTCGTGGGAACGGCCAGAGACGGCCATTCCGCTCTGGCCAGGGTGACATCGCTGAAACCGGATCTGATGACCCTGGACATTGAAATGCCGGGCATGGACGGAATGGAAGTGCTGACCCGGCTCAAATCACAATCTCCCCAGGTGGGTGTCATCATGCTCAGCTCGGATGCCGGCCGGGGCAGTCGGCATATTATCACCAGCCTGGAGGCAGGCGCATTCGACTTTGTTCTCAAACCCTCGGAAAAAAATATCACAGAAAACAAACGCAAACTGGAAAAAGATCTGGCACCTTTGTTACGCTCGTTTTCCAGAAGAATGGAAATCCGTTCCATCCTCAACGGCCACCGAACAAACGTTTCTCCGGATCGATCTGCTTTACCCCCCATCATCGAAACAAAAACACCTGACCCCATCGTTCCGGCCTTTACAACCGATTTTCCACGAAATCCATCCGACGTAGTCGCCATCGGCGTTTCCACCGGCGGTCCGGCCGCACTGGCGCGACTCATCCCGGCCCTGCCCGGGGATCTGGCCGTGCCGATCCTCATTGTCCAGCACATGCCTCCCGGATTCACCCGGGCTTTGGCCGAAAGTCTGGACCGGCAATCCAAAGTACCGGTCGTGGAGGCTCAAGACGGGGATATACTGGTTCCGGGCAAAGTGTTTATCGCCCCCGGCGGAAGTCATATGAAAATCGTTTCAGCCGAAAACAGGACCAAACGAATAATCCGCATCACCCAGGATCCTCCGGAAAACGGGTGCCGGCCGTCTGCCGACTATTTATTCCGGTCGGTGGCCCATCATTTCAAAGACCGGGCCACCGGGGTCATCATGACCGGTATGGGACAGGATGGTGCCAAAGGCCTGGCGTTGATGAATGAGCACCGGGCCGTGATCATTGCCCAGGATGAAGCCACCAGTATTGTGTTCGGCATGGCAAAACAACCGGTGGCTTCCGGAATTGTGGATATCGTGGCCCCCCTGGACAACCTGGCCCGGGAAATCATGAAAACCGTCAGACCCTCTTTTCGGATGTGATTCATGACACCCTGCTGTGACCGGCCTTTACTGAAACCAAGTCGCTTTAACACCCCATGCTGAAGATACGCACTTCAGAATGTGAGCTTCTGGCAGATTACATCCGGGAAATATCTGGCATGGACATCCTTCCTTCCAAAACGTATCTGTTTGAGACCCGATTAGGGAAAATGGTGGATGACTTTGGATTTTCATCCTATACGGCATTGTATGAACAGGCCAGAGCAGACAAAACCCATGCCCTGGCCCAGCAGATCATTGATGCCATCGCCACCAATGAAACATTATTTTTCAGGGATGAAAAAGCGTTTGATCTCCTCAAATACAAAATTTTACCGGACGTGATCGACCATCGAGCCGGATATCTGAAAAAAGGACTGCCCATTCCCATCCGCATATGGAGTGCGGCCTGCGCCACGGGCCAGGAAATATACAGTGTCGCCATGGTACTCAAAGACCTGCTCCCGTGCATGAATGCATATCGCATCTATTTACTGGGGACAGATATATCTGCCAAAGCACTGGCCAAAGCCAGCGCCGGTTATTTCAGCAGTTTCGAAATCACCCGGGGCTTGCCTGTCGACAAACGGGACCGGTATTTCACCCCATTGGAAAATCAATGGAAAATCAATGATGAGATCCGGGCCATGGTCTCTTTCCGAAAAATGAATCTGTTTCATTCTTTTGCCGGAATGGGTAAATTTGACGTGATTCTGATGAGAAATGTTGCTATATATTTCAATATGGAAATGCGAAAACGATTGTTTGAAAAAACAGTGTCGGTTCTGGAACCGGATGGATATCTGCTGTTGGGTGCCAGTGAGTCTCTTACCGGCATATGTACCGATCTGGAACCCGGACGTCACCTGAAAACCATTTTTTATCAACCCAGGTCCCGCACAGTAAACAACCAACCTGAAAGAACATGATGACTGAAACGAAAAACCATCCCCCCGATTCATCATCCACCTCCCTTCAGGTCCTGGTGGTGGACGACAGCGCAGCAATGCGAATGGCCATCAGGGAAGAACTGGAACCCGGTGGTTATGAAATCATCGAGGCGGCCAACGGTCTGGACGCCCTGGTTTCCGCCTGCACAGACCGGCCACCGGACCTGATCACCCTGGATGTGGAAATGCCCGGGCTGGACGGGTGGGAAACCTGCAAAAAACTGCGAAGTCCCCATTATGCCGACCGGATCTCACAACATCGGAACAGCCGGATACCGGTCATTTTTGTCACCGGCCAGAATACGATGTCGGAACGGAAAAAAGGGTTTTCCGCAGGTGCGGCGGATTTTATCACCAAACCGTTTGCCGGTGGAGAACTACTGGATGCCGTGGACCGCATTTTAAAACCCGTGGCCCTGTCCCAAGGTATGACGGCCCTGGTGGTGGAAGACAATGTGGTGGCCAGACAGATTGTGGCGGATATTCTGATCCAGGAAGGGCTCCAGGTGATTGAAGCCAAAGATGGCCAGGAAGGATACGCACTTTTCAGCAGTCACGCGGATGACATCAATGTGGTGATCACAGACCTGTTCATGCCGAAAATGAACGGAGATGCCCTTTCAAAAAAAATCCGCAAAGAACTGAACCGGTCCGATCTGCCCATTATCTGCCTGACTGCCATGCCGGATCAATCAGAGTTGTTAAATGTTTTCAATGCCGGGGTCTCTGACTATCTGGTCAAACCCTTTGCCAAGGAAGAACTGCTGGCCCGCATCACCGTTCATCTGGAACGGTACCGGTTGAGCCGGCAGCTCAAAGAAAAGATCAACGACTTAAAAATTTCCAATGAAAAAATCAGAAAACTGTCCATCACTGATCCGCTGACCGGATGCTATAACCGGAATTACCTGTCCCGGCAGCTGGCCAAAGAGATCACGCGAACGCAACGGTATCAGACCCCTATCTCTTTAGTACTCACGGATATCGATTTTTTCAAGAAAGTCAATGACACCTTTGGTCACAGTGCCGGAGACACAGTGCTCGTTGAATTTGTCAACACCATTCACCAGGTGATCCGAAAAGACCTGGACTGGGTGACCCGGTATGGGGGAGAAGAATTTGTCATTGTCCTGCCGGACACCGCATATGATCAGGCATGCCAATGTACCGAGCGGCTGCGAAAAAAAATAGCCGACACCCCGGTTATCCATGATGAAGTGCCCATTTCCATCACTGCCAGTTTCGGGGTCACCTGCCTGGACCCGGCCCTGATCACGGATGATTTTTCCATGGATCGACTGATCGACACCGCAGATCATTTCCTGTATCAGGCCAAGGAAAACGGAAGAAACCGCCTGGAAGGAAGCCCGTTCAAACCGGCCTGATGCGGTGTAAATCAACCGGGCCTGAAACGGCGGGCAGGACAATCTGTCAATGTCGAATCAGCCCCTCATCCTCGTTGGGATCATAGGGACTGAAAATTTCCAGCATCCCGGAATCCGGATTGATCCGCACCGGGGTATGATGGTAAAAAGAAAACCACACACCGATTCGCCTGCCGGCCGGATCCAGGATATCAGCCGCCCGCATGAAGCGGGCATGCGGATGAAGATCACTTAAATTATAGATTTTTTTGTATACGTCATCCATGGTGTCTATCCTGAACCAGAGCCGGTCATTAAACTGATATGTGTCATTGATTCCCACCACGGCATATGGCAGCCCGGACCGGCCGCAGTAATAATACTGAAGATCGGACGGCAGGATCTGCTGGTGATATTGATCCCGGGACACGGGGCTGGACACCAGTTTTCCATAGGATGCGGCACAGGCACTCATCATGGCGGCACAGGCCACCAACACCAGGATACGTGACGGCTTCATCTAATCTCCTTCAAACTCGACCATGGCAAAGACCGGGCATCCGTCAATCTGGTCCCGTCCCTTGAGATCAGGCAGTTCCACCACAAAAGCGCACTCCAAAAGATCTGCTCCCAGGGTTTTCACCAGTTTGACTGCGGCACCCACCGTGCCGCCCGTGGCAATCAGATCATCCACGATCACCACTTTTTCACCGGGGGATATGGCATCCTCATGAATCTCCAGGGTATCGGTGCCGTATTCCAGGGCATAGGTCTCCTGGATGGTATTGCCGGGCAACTTGCCTTTTTTTCTGACCGGCACGAATCCAATGCCCAGTTTATAGGCCACCACCCCGCCGAAAACAAACCCTCTGGCATCGATGCCCACAATTTTATCAATGCCTTTGTCTTTATAGCGGTCGTACATCAAATCACACGCATATGCAAATGATCTCGGGTTCTGCATCAAGGTGGTAAGATCCCTGAAAACAACCCCGTCAATGGGCCAGTCTGGAATACTGCGAATGGTTTCCTTTAAATTCATTTTTCTTGTTTTATCCTCCGTGAAATAAACCGGTTCAATTTCATTGCAAATGCCGGAAATATACCATTTTCAGGTATGGGACACAATAGTTTGTCAACCCCCCAAATCCACCGCCTGTTTTTTTCAGACCCCTCCGAAGAACATTTTGGGGATTTTTTTCACCGGCCAGGGTCAGATTCGCAAGATTTTTCGGCCGGCTGATTCTTTGGAGTGAGATTCAGGGTATTCGAGCCTGATTTTTGACGTACCTCTCCTGTTGAAAGCAATTTTTCCACAAAAATATTGGTTAATCGTTGCCATTATTATCCTGATGGTGCTGTCTCCAACATGGCTATCCGTTTGCGGGCAGCGATTAAGAGGTTAAAGGATGGGTGGCCTTTGGAGATCCTCAATATGAGCT
>JAIPDL010000057.1 GCA_021737695.1 Desulfotignum sp.
AAGGAAGCTGGCAAAACCTTTCAGCAGAATACAACTTCACTACCTTGAGGCTTTGGGAGTAAAGCCTGAATGCTTTATTGGACCATAAACTCGTCAAAAATTATCAAAGAATGATAAAAAAGGGTGCTGAATGTACGTTAGATGTAATATTGGCTGCCTGGTTTAACAACGGCTGTATTTTGCTATGGTATCTTGTAATGTTTTTTAACTCCAACTCAAGATCGTTTGATGTTTCTTCAAGTGCCAGAACGAAACCTCTCCAAGATGCATGCTCCGGCTGATTAATGAGACTACGCGAAGAAATATCCGCCTCAGTAACGAGGGTACCAATGACCTGATTTAGGCTTTCCACACTTTCAGATAGTTTCTCATCTCCAGTCTCATCGGCTTTCCATTCCAAACGGTAAAGCCGTTCAAAAATTTCATCAAGTTTTTCCCTTGTGTCTCTAATAAAAGCCTTTCTTTCATTTCGTGGAAATTTTTTATATTTATGATACGATACAATCCAGTCTTCAATTAAATAATGCAATCCGCTTTTATCTGAGAGCCAAAAAAAGGCTGAGGCAACGAGGAACGCAAAACCGAGCCAAAGAATTACTATAATCCCAGCGGAAATGGAATATCCGAGTCCCCAATTATCAAATAATAGTTCGAAAATCCTAAGCCGATGCAAAAGAATAAAAAATAGACCATTTACGCCCACAAAGGCGCAAATGCCGCCGGCCCACTCAACAGCACGATGACGTCTGTCTTCCCGCTTTCGACGTTTTTTTTCCATTTTGATCACATTCATAAAACTGTGCGCTTTTTCAAAGTCATTTTGTATTGGTGTTTGGTTTTTCGTTTTATCGACCAATTTAAATGTCTCCGAGTACTTGTTACGCCTTTCGTCTTTCAAATATGTAATCTGCATTCTCGTGTGGCTTAAAAGTGTAATGATATCGTATAATATCTTCCACGTGACCGAGCGAATACCGTTTGGCCATACGTTCGGCTATCATTTCATCTGCTGATTTACCTGGTGGAAAGAACTGCATTTGGTCCATCCAAAGGTAATGGTTACCAATTACATTAATTACCTTAACATAGATCTTTGTATTAGAATTTAGACTTAATCTTTTAAGGACTTGCTGTATGCAAATTCCTTCCAAGATTATTACATGGCCTGCAATTATGGTTTGTTTTATTTTTTCATTAAGTCGATAGTAGTCTATGTGCTCAATATAACCACCTTGTTGCTCTTGAATAAATGTGTCAATCTCAATCCGTGGCAAACTCAGATCTTCTGAAATTTTGCATGCTAAGGTGGACTTTCCAACTCCATCGATACCGTCTATTGAAACAATACCAGGGGATTTTAAAGATAAATTTTTTATAGATTGGATTAGTTCATATTCATCAGTAAAAACACTACATTTCATATATTTTCCCCATAGCCACAACAAGTTCATGTGTGGATCAGCACACCCTTCACAGTAAGGTTATTTAACTGTATATCATGCTAAAATGAAAAAAGAGCAGAAATGTATAGCATCTTTATAGCTGATCTTTTTCCATTTTTAAAATATTACAAACAAAATCAGATCTGCATTTTTTCCAGTTGTCCAGTCTCACCCATCATGCAATCTTTGATTCGGGTCACATACAACCATTAATGCCCTATCATGAACAAATCAAAACCTCAACAATCATATTTGATATCTGCGAACGGCCCTCTATGCCGGCGCTATGATCTGCCCAATGAAAAAAAGGAGCATGGCCATGCAATCATACATCCCCGGGTATATCAGGGCCAGGCAGACGGGGCGGCTGAAACAGGCCATTCAACAGGCCATGGACCGGCTGTCCTCCTGCACCCTGTGCCCCCGCCTTTGCCGGGTTGACCGGACCAGGGATGAAAAAGGATTTTGCAGCACCGGGAAAAAAGCGGTGGTGGCCGGTTTTTCGCCGCATTTCGGGGAAGAACCGCCACTGGTCAGGGACAATGGCTCAGGCACCCTGTTGAAACTGATCCGATAACACCGGACTATAATGATAGATGATCACCAAAATCACCGGCTTGCCCGTGTGCATTTTTGTTGTTAACGATCTGATTGCGTCTTGTTGAATATTATCTTACCGAAGAAAATTAATATTGTGGTACTTTAATGGACTTATAAAAAGCTATATAGTCGATTAATACCAATATTCACACAACAAAAATATATTTAACATATTTAAAATATAGGATTTTTAGTCAGATTAAAGATTGATTCGTTCTGTAAATACTAATATTTAATAATTAGTATTTACAATATTGGTATCTGTTGCTACAGTATCTAATACAACTCATAGGAAATTAATTATTTAACAGGATACTGTTGACCATGAAAATCCCAGTCAGTCCACCTGATTTTAGAAAAACCATTACAGAAAAAAAAGAGCTTTTTACCAGGGCTTTCAATGCAAGGATAACAGATGAAAAGGGCCGATATCTTCATTGGGACAAACTTAGACATTTAACGCCACCAGACGAATTAACCAGCGAAGAATGGTGGGCCCTCATTAGATTTAAAAGACAAAATCTATTCACGCCACTTCCATTATACGATAAATCTAATCAGCCGTTTAAATTCTGTACTCCTGATGCCGTGAATCGTGATTTGCACTGGCTTGATATGAATGCAGCCGGAACTGTTACCGCCAATCAACCCATTGCAAGTCAGGGTATGCAAAATACATATTTAATCAAATCTCTTGTCGAAGAAGCGATAAATTCCAGTCAATTAGAAGGTGCTTCCACGACAAGGCACGTAGCAAAAGAAATGATCAGGCAAGGAAGGGGCCCAAAAGATAAAAGCGAACAGATGATTTTGAATAATTTTCATGCGATGCAGTTTATCAGGGAGTTTAAAGAGGATGAATTTACACCTTCCTTCCTTTTTGAACTTCACCGGATATTAACGGAGAAGACATTAGATAATCCAGAAAAAGCAGGTGTCTTCAGGTCAGAAAATGATAAAGTGTATGTATCTGATCACACTGGTTATACCATTTTACATTCGCCACCGAATGCCTCGGAATTAAAAAAACGATTGGAATCTTTATGTAAATTCGCCAATTATAAGTCAGATGCGGGTTTTATTCACCCTGTCATCAGGGCCATAATACTTCACTTCATGTTGGCCTATGACCACCCCTTTGTTGATGGTAATGGTAGAACGGCAAGGGCATTATTTTACTGGTCAATGATAAGCCAAGGATATTGGTTGTCAGAATTTATTTCCATATCTCGAATTATTAAATCAGCACCCGTTCAGTATGGCAGGGCATTCCTGTACACGGAAACTGATGACAATGATGCCACCTATTTTATAATTCATCAACTGGGAGTTATTAGAAATGCCATTCAAGACCTCCATGCTTATCTGGAAAAAAAGACAAAGGATATTGAAGAGGCACAAGAAACATTACGGAATGCCAAACACCTTGGAGGAAAGCTAAATGTCAGGCAGTTAGCCATTCTCCGTCATGCTCTGAAAAATCCAAGATTTATTTATAATATCAACGAACATCGCAATTCACATGGAATTTCCTATGAAACTGCCAGAAAGGATTTATTATACATGTCGGACAAATTAAATCTTTTAAGCAAGCTGAAAGAGGGGCGAACTTTTATTTTTATTTCACCTTCAGATCTCGAAGAGCGGATTAAAAAAAGGTAACCAGTGCATGTGTGGATCAGCATACCCTTCACAAAAGCACCTTCAGCAGGCCGGATACCACAACATTCCGTTCACATTTAAAACCCCGTGATTTGAAATACAGCCGGCTCGATTCTTGATTTCTTGCACTCCGGACACTTTCCGGGTTTCTTGAAACTTTTTCTGTCCTTAAATTCAAATCCGCAGCCCAGGCAGTAGCATGGTGTTATGTTAATTTGTTTTTTCTGGTGGCGGATACTTTTTTCAATTGATGGCAGGTGTGAGTATGCTTCTTTTTCTCTGATCCGCAGGGCCTTTGAAAGATCTCTTGCAGTCATGGGCGCCGCTTCCAGGCAGCGGATGATCTGTTCTCTGATTGTCAATTGTTTGTCAGATTTCATAATATTACCCTTACTGAAGTGCCTTAAACCGACTGAAATCATCCGCATTTACCAGCGCCCGGGACCAGACCAGAAATTCAAACCAGCCGTGCTTTTCCGCCACCTGCGGGACCGTAAAACCTTTCAATAAATCGATATTTACCCATTTTGCCACTTGTGGCATTTTGGGTAAATAGGTACCGGCGTGATATCAACCGTGACAGGGACACAAATGAGCGGCGTTGAATTGACCATTGGAGAGCAAAATATTAATTTCGCAAATAATTGCATTATTAATAAAGGGTAACTCAGTAACACCGCTAATCAGCAGTGTGGCTTACGTCGGCTGAATTAGCCTGATTATGCATACATTAATTTCCCTTTAGGTTTCGGAATCTCACGCCCCAACTCTTTCGCAGTTTCAATCCATTCGTTTATGATTATCTCTGCATGTGAAACAGCTTCTTGATAACTATGACCATCAGCCATACATCCAGGGAGTTCTGGGATTTCTGCGAGAAATAATTTATCATTCTCACTCCAATAGATGATTATCTCATATTTATTCATCGTCTACTCCCAAGTTTAATTTGGTACGAGCTTCGACACCTTTGTATCTCATCTCTTTCCACTTTTGAAATAGTACAAACACAATCAGATCTGCATTTTTCCAGTTGTCATGTCTCACCCATCTTGCAACCTTTGATTCGGGCCACACACAACCTCTCATGCCCTATCATGAATAAATCAAAACCTCAACAAACATATCTGGTATCTGGGAACAGCCCCCTGTGCACCGCCGGTGCCGGATTGAAACTGATCCGATAACGCCGGACTAGTGCCGCTGTTGCAGGTGCCTGGCCCCCAGCCGCATGGGAACGATGACACAGGCCGTGCAGATCAGGGGAACCAGCACAAAACTGACCGCACTCCATGCTATTTCGTATCCGGCCAGGGGGCGGTTTTTGATACCGGCCATGAAAATGGTGTAGACTGGCCCGGCTTCCAGCAGGATGATCATAGCCACCAGCGCGGCACAGGCCGTCATATAGACCATGCCGCCGAAACTGGTAACACTTTTCAACGGGCTCTCCAGATTGAAATCTGCAAATATGCTGCCGATGCCTATGGCAAGCGCAATCACGGGCGGGACCACCAGGGCTGTGGTGACAATGGACAGGATCATCATGAAGACCGTGACATGGAGCAGGATATTGGTGGTGATGATCAGCACCTGGGCCATGATGAACAACGGAACCAGATAAACCAGAAATTTGATCCACAAAAACCGTGACAAAGACACAGGCGAAGACCGGATAATCCAGAACGCCTCGGACTCCATGCTGACGGCGGGATAGGCAAACCGGCCGGCCACGGCCGTCAGTACAAACAGGGCCAGCCCCATGTTCAGAAAACTGAGCAGATTCTGAAGATAAAATGCTTTGATGGGGGATCGGTCCAGGGGCAGCAGGGTAAAATTGTATATATAAATGATGATCAGGGCCAAAACCAGAAAAATCTGGCTCCACTGGGTCTGGTCCCGCATGAAGGACCGGATCTCCCGGAAGGCCAGAGCCCGGGTCAAAGAGGGCTGTTTTTTTTGCATCAGGCGGGCATTGTCCGGTCCTTTCACTGTCTTTTGCTTTTTGCCCAGACTTTTTGACAATCCCTTTTTATAATACAGGTCCGCCGCCAGAAGCATGGTCAGCACCGCCACCAGAGAAAAACTCCAGGACAGGGCCATATCGATCAGGGCCGGGCCTGTGTTTTTTTCCAGCAGGTTCTGGATGCTGTCAAAGCACCAGGTGCCGGGAAACCAGGGATATGACGGGGTTTCCAATGAAGCGATGTACAACAGCACGGTGTTGAAGGCTTCCGGGTCCACCAGCTGTTCGGGCCGGATCATGCGGGCAGCCAGATACAGCAGGCAGAACACCAGAACGCCGGAAACCACCAGAACGCTTCTCAGCCGGCCGGCCGGGATCACCTGGACCAGAATGATAACAAAAATGCCTCCCAGAACCGATGCCGTCACCGACAGGGACATGACGGCCATGCCCATCAACACCAACGTCAAACCCCCGCTGTCAAAAACCAGCACATACGACAGCAGCACGGGGATGAGATACAGCAGCACCATCCAGGAGCCGTCCACATAAGCGGCCGCCCACCGGGATAACAGCACCTGCCAGGCCGCCACAGGCATGGCGTGAACACAGATCAGGTCTTTGGACAGATAAAACCGTGACACGGTCGTGATAACGGCACTGATGAACAGCAAGGAAAATGCCACGGTAATGATCATGGACAGCATTTTATAAGACAGCAGTGTGCCGATCTCATCAATACCGGAAAAATACACCAGGACCCGCCAGGAGATCCAGAACGTGCCGGCCCAGAAACACAGGCCCAGCAGCGCCAGAAAAAACAGCTTCCAGGGGATACTGGATGCGGATCTGTGACACAGCTGATTTTTCATGCCCCGCAGCCCCGGGGTCAACAGCAGGATCACCGCATTCACGGGATCCCTCCTGACCCGGTCAGATCCAAAAACAGATCTTCCAGCCGGTCATGGGAGTCACCGGCCCGGGCCTGGAGCTCGGCCACGGTTCCCTGGGTCAGGATCCTGCCTTTGTGAATAATGGCCACCCGGTCACAAATGCTTTCGGCGATTTCCAGGGTATGGGTGGACATGAACACGGTTTTTCCGTGATCAGTCAAATCCCGGAACAGTTTTTTCACCCGCCGGATGGCGGCCGGATCCAGGCCCACCATGGGTTCATCCACAATGATGATCGCAGGATCATGAATCAGGGCCGATGCCATGACCAGGCGCTGTTTCATGCCGTGCGAATAGGATTCGATCAAATGATCGGCATACGCCTGCATGGCAAACAGCGACAGATACCGGTCCCGGGTTGCAATAAAGTTTTTGGGCCCCACCCCGTAGATATCGGCACAGAATTTTAAAAATTCATTGCCCGTGAGTTTTTCATACAGATAAGGCCGGTCCGGAATGAATCCGATTTTCTGTTTGGCTTTTTCCGGCCGGGTGTTCAGATCGATGCCCGCAATCCTGACCGTGCCTGCGTCCGGCAGCAGAATGCCGGCCAGTATCCGGATGGTGGTGGTTTTTCCGGCCCCGTTGGGACCGATGAACCCGAACAGGCACCCCGGGGGAATGGACAGGGTCAGGTCCTTGACGGCCGTGACCCCCTGATATTGTTTGGTGATGTTTTGAATGGATATCATGGTTGTCTGGTTTCCACAATGGTGATCTGTACGTTGCCGATCATGCCGGCAAGGGCGGTGCCTGTTTTGTTTTCCGATGTCATAACCCCCACATGGGTGACATCGGCCGGCACCTGGTTGAATACGGCATCAGCCGTGACCCAGTGGCCGATGAAAAAAACATTCCAGGCATGATACATGAACCGGCCGTCCAGGTAGGTCAGACCGGTTTCGACGCGGGTGGGGATCCCGGCGGCCCGGCCCAGGGCCGCCAGCAGAATGGCATGTTCGTTGCAGTCCCCTTTTTTAACCGCCAGGGTGGACAAGGCATCCGGAATGGATGGGGTTGGCTGTTTGTCAATCTGTTCAAATACCCAGGTGACCAGTTTTCTGACCTTCTTAAGATCATCAGATGCATCCTGAACAATGGATCGGGCCAGAAGGATGATTCTGGGATGGTCGGACTGAATGAACGGCCCAGGGGACAGAAAACGGGCCGGGTCCGGGCGGATCTGAGGTGCCTGGGGGTCCTGCAGGGCCGGGGAAGCAAAATCCCGTGCCAGCGGCTCTTGGGTAATGGTCAGCCGGGTGCCGTCAAGGGTCTGCCGGTGGGTCTCAAAATCATAGGCAGACAGATCAATACCGGACAGACCGATGACCAGCCCGGTCAAAGCGGCCTGGTTTTCAATGGGTTTGTCAGGTATGACCGCAGCCAGGCGGGTCAGGTCATGGCGCGGCGACTGGGTGATCCCTGCCATGGCCTGGTCTCTGGTACCGGCTTCCAGCCGCATGCCCAGCATGCCGGTTTCCAGCACCACCCGGCCTTCAGGATTGATCCAGACCGTCTGGGTCAGGTTGCCGACCGACAGATCCACGGCCCGGGCCTGGACCGGGGCACCCGAGACCTGAACGGTTTCAAGACCTCTGACATGGACCAATGCCGGGACAAACTGCAACGCCGCCGGGTCAAACAGGGAATAGGACAGGCGGGTGCCGGTTTCCGGGGGGGTTGCCCGCAGATCCAGAAGAATCCCGGCCGCTGTATAGGGCCGGGTTTTGATGCGGATGTCATACGTGTGTTCATCAAGGCCCGCCCCGACAGTCGTAACCCTTAAAACAGACCCGTTAACAACGCCGGAAGCCGTGAAATCAAACAGCCCGGACCGGATGGAAAAATCAAATGCATCCAGGCTGAAATCGATGTTGAGTTCAGCGCGGGTCGCCATATCCATGGCATGAATCATCCCCATGGCATTGAACCGGAGTGCTGCCGTGTCTTCCACCGTA
Source organism: Desulfotignum sp. (assembly GCA_021737695.1). GTDB lineage: Bacteria > Desulfobacterota > Desulfobacteria > Desulfobacterales > Desulfobacteraceae > Desulfotignum. The sequence continues at coordinate 8,582 of JAIPDL010000057.1, forward strand.
TATCCCGTGCCGGTCCGGTTCACCCGGGACACGGCATACCCGGCTTTTTCATCTTTAATGAAAATGGCTTTCCAGGTTTCGCCGGGCACCACATCAGGCACGGTATCATTGGACAGGCCCCGGCCGGGGTGCACAGGCTGGCTGTAAAACCGCAACCAGAGCAGCCCGGAAAAAACAACGATTCCCAGAACCGTTGCAAAACAAAACCATTTCTGCCGGTAAAGCGCCATGTTTTTCCTTCCGGTTTGGTCTTCATCGATGATTAAGACAACCCCTCCCCTTTTGTCAACTGAAATCTTGCGGCCAGTCTATTTTCACCTTGACCCTGGCCGGTGCCGATGGTATATAGAATGGTTTTATTGAACACCTGAACGGCAGGTGTTGGTTTATTTAATCCCTTGCTCCGGAATCATGCCGGGGCTTTATATCCGCAAGGAGATGAAATGAGGAAGTACGAAACCGTCATTATTTCTGACCCTGATCTTCAGGATCAATCACGCACGGACCTGCTTGATAAAGTCAGAAATATCATTGCCAAAGAAAATGGTATTGTGTTGTATGTTGATGACTGGGGCAGCAAAAAACTGGCCTATGAAATCAATAGAAAATTTCGGGGCCACTATATCTGCCTGACCTATGGGGGCACCGGGGACCTGGTCAAGGAACTTGAAAGAAATCTGAGACTCAGTGACGATGTCATGAAATACATGACCATTCTTGTTTCCACAGACGAGACTGCGGAATCTTTGGCCAAAGAGGCCCAGGATGCTGAAGCGGCAAAAGCTGAAACAGCCACATCTCAGGATGTTGAAAAAACAGCCGATGCCGAAACAGACAAAGAAACCGATGACTCGGATGCGGATGAAACATCAAAAAAATCCGATGAAACCGTCACAGACGATCAGAATTGAATTTAGATAGAAAGGATACTGATTATGTATAAAGACCAGGCCCAAAGAGGTGGTGCCAAAAACAGATTTTACCAGCGCCGGAAAATATGCCGCTTCTGCGTGGACAACGACATGGTAATTGATTACAAAAACGCCAAAACATTAAAACAGTTCATTACGGAACGGGGAAAAATCATTCCCCGGCGCATCACAGGCACCTGTGCCAAGCATCAGCGCAAACTGTCGCTGGCCATCAAGCAGGCCCGCCAGATTGCGTTGCTTCCGTTTGTGGGCCGACCCCCGCAATAGATCAGACAGCCGGAATCATACAAGATGTCCCCCATTATCGTGCATCCATCTGCCATCAAGGATATTATCCTGGGAATTTGCCTGTGTGTCCTGATATTTGCCGTCAGCTACACGTTTCCTTTGCTGGGGGTGTTTGCGTTGCTGCTGCTGCCCCTGCCTGTGCTGTATTTTCGTTTAAAGCTGGGCAGACACAGCGGCAGTATCATTGCCGGGGTCAGTTTTCTGGTCCTTCTGGTCATGAGCCGGGGCCTTGCCTTTGATACCCTGTATTTCGGGGCGTTGCTCATGACCGGGTTGTTTCTGGGAGAATGCATTGAACGTCAGTGCCGCATTGAAAAAACCATGCTGGTCACCGTGTCAGGTGTTCTTGGCGTGTGTGTGGCTGTATTCGGTGTGTATACGATTTTTCAGTCCCGGGGGATCGGGGAAATGGTTCACGCTTACATTTCCCAGTACCTGGAACTGACGGGCGCATTATATACGGAAATGGGCATTGAAAAACCCCAGATCGATGCCCTGAATGCCGCGTTTCTGGTTGTCATGCCCGGGATGTTCATTGTGTCGTATATGACCACGGTCTGGCTCAACATTCTGGTCATCAAAAAACTGCTGGCCCGGATCGGCATCCGGTTGAAAAACATGGAAGCGTTGAACCGGTTCAAAGCACCGGATACACTGGTCTGGGCCGTGATCGGTTTCGGCGTGATTCTGGCCCTGCCCGTGGGACCTGTCAAATATGTGGGCATCAACTGTCTGATCATTTTAATGCTGATTTATTTTTTTCAAGGAATAGCTGTTATATCATTTTATTTCCAGAAAAAAGAATCCCCGACCTTTCTGAAGGTTTTCTGTTATGGCCTGATTGCCGTGCAGATCTATTTTCTCATTCTGGTCATCGGTCTGGGATTTTTTGACAACTGGATCAATTTCAGAAAGCTGGAAATACAGGAAAAATGATAAAAAAACCCTTCAGTCCATGCAAAACGGGCTGACCCTTTTTGGAGGTTTTACATGAAAGTCATATTGAAAGAAACCATCGATACCTTGGGAATTGCAGGCTCGGAGTGCGAAGTGGCGCCGGGATACGGCCGCAATTACCTGCTTCCCCAGGGAAAAGCCATGCTTGCCACACCCCAGAACCGACGTATCATGGAACAGGCCCGGGCCAAGCTGGAACTGCAGATTGCCAAAGAGAAAAAACTGGCCGAGGAAATGGCCGAAAAAATCAAAGGCGTGGTCTGCAAGCTCAAAGCCAAGGTCCGGGAAGAGATTTATCTTTACGGCTCCATCACCACCCATGATATCAAGGAATCACTGGGCAGCCAGAATATCGGGGTGGAACGTCGTGCCATTCTTCTGGCAGAGCCCATCAAGGAAACCGGTGAATACAAAGTACCCATCCGGCTCTACAAGGATGTGGAACCTGAAATCACCGTGATCGTTGAAGCGGAAGAAAAACAGGACCATTAAACAACCTTTGCCTGGGCGGCCCGATGGATTGATCCTTTGGGCCGCCCAGGCATTCAACCTGCTGGAACCCACGTGCCCCAGAACCGATCCAGAAAAACCGACCCGTTGCTAGACCGGACCCCGCCCCATGATCTGGATGCGGAAGCCTCGCTGTTAAGCGCCATTTTCATCAACAACGATGTGTTGTACGATATTACCGACATCCTGACACCGGAAGATTTTTACAAAGGGGCCCATAAAAAAATATTCCGGGTCATCCTGAATCTGTCGTCCCAGGAAGAACCGGCAGACCTGGTCACGGTTGCCCATGCCCTGAAAAAAAAAGATGAGCTGGAAAGTATCGGCGGGGCCGCCTATCTGGCGACCATATCCGATACCGCACCCGTGGCGGTCAATGCCGTGCATTACGCCCGGATCATTCAGGGCAAAGCCTCATTGCGGACCATGATCGATGCGGCATCAAAAATCATCCAGCGATGCCTGGATGACAAAGACGATGTGGCAGAGACCATTGATTTTGCCGAATCCACCATATTTCAGATATCGGAAAAAAAATCCGGGGGCGCATTCAGACCCCTGGGAGATCTGATCAATTTAAATATTGATCACCTGGAAGACCAGCAGGGTAAAGATGGGGGCCTGTCCGGTCTTTCCACGGGGTATATGCGGCTGAACAAAATCACATCCGGACTTCAGAAATCAGATCTTATCATCCTGGCGGCCCGTCCCAGTATGGGGAAAACCGCGTTTGCCCTGAACATCGCCCGAAACGTGGCCATGGAAGAACAAAAACCCGTGGCCGTCTTTTCCCTTGAAATGTCCAATGAACAGCTTTCCATGCGGTTGTTGACCTCTGAAGCCCGCATCGATTCCAACCGGTTGCGCACAGGGTTCATCAGCCAGGAAGACTGGCAGAATGTCACGGATGCCGCCAGCATGCTCAATGAGATACCGATCTTCATCGATGACACCCCCAATATCTCGGTCATGGATGTGCGGGCCAAAGCCAGAAAACTGTTTCAAAAACACGGGGAACTCGGGCTGGTCGTGATTGACTACCTTCAATTGATGAAAGCCCCGTTTCACTCCGAGCGGCGGGATCTTGAAATCGCGGAAATCTCCCGGGGCCTTAAATCCCTGGCCAAGGAATTGAACATTCCGGTCATGGCCTTGTCCCAGCTCAACCGCATGCTGGAACAAAGAAGCGACAAACGTCCCATGATGTCGGATCTCAGGGAATCCGGGGCTCTGGAACAGGATGCCGATATTGTGGCGTTCATCTATCGGGATGAAGTCTATAATAAAGAACCGGACAATCCCAAAAAAGGGACGGCTGAAATCATTGTTGCCAAAAACAGAAACGGTGCCATTGGCACGGCGTTGATGCATTTTCATGGACAATATACCCGGTTTGAAGAACTGGCACCGGACAGTTATCAGGAATTTCAATGAACAAGCAAGTCTACGGCAACCTGGCGGGCCTTCGCAATACCCAGCTCAAACGCATTGAAAACCTGTACGCCCAGAAATCCTCCCCGGAATATATCATCAGCCCGGACATTGCCGTGGAGCTGGTTGAGATCAGCCATGAAATCCGCCGCCAGATGGGATTGCTGGTGGACCGGAACGGGAAAATCGTCTGTGTCATTGCGGGAGACCCCCACGGCATCGTCATTCCCGTGACCCCGGATCATATGGCCATTCCCGGGCGCCTCAAAGGGGTGCGGTGCGTGCATACCCATTTAAAGGACGAGCCTTTAACCCGGGATGACCTGACCGACCTGGCCCTGCTCCGCCTGGATTTTATCACGGCCGTGTGTCTGACTTCGGACGGCCGGCCCGGGCCGGTTTATTCGGGCCATGTGCTGCCGGATGAAACCAAAGAGCCGTATCAGGTGCAGCCCCCTGCCACCCTGTCTGATCTGAACAATGACTGCCTGACGCAGATTCTGGCTTTGGAAGCGGAACTGTCCAGAAAAAACGCATTGCACAAACCCGCCTCCGGTCTGGAAAATGCGTTTCTGATCAATGCGGTCATCCAGGATGCAGATGCAGCTTACGCGTCCATGGATGAACTCAAGGAGTTGTGTAAAACCAGCCAGATTACGGTTACCGGCACGGCCGTTCAGCACAGAAAACGCATTGATCCCAAATTTGTGGTGGGAAAAGGCAAACTGTCCGCTCTGGTGATCCAGGCCATTCAGAACCATGCCACGCTGCTGATATTTGACTGTGAGCTCACCCCGTCCCAGATCCGGTCCATTACCGATTTTGTGGAAATGAAGGTGATTGACCGGACCCAGTTGATTTTAGATATTTTTGCCAAACAGGCCAAATCCAGGGAAGGAAAACTTCAGGTGGAACTGGCCCAGCTGGAATACCTGCTGCCCCGGCTCATCACCAAAAATACGGCCATGTCCCGGCTGACCGGCGGCATCGGTGGACGCGGACCCGGTGAAACCAAGCTGGAAATCAACCGGCGGCGGGTCAGGGATCGCATCACACGGCTGAAAAAAGAAATTAAAAAAATCCGGAAACAGCGGCACCAGCAGAAAGCCAGGCGCCGGCAGAGAAATATTCCCGTTATTTCCATTGTGGGATATACCAATGCCGGCAAATCCACGCTGCTCAATACCCTGACCCAGAGTGACATCATTGCGGCCGACCGGCTGTTTGCCACACTGGATCCGTCTTCCAGACGTCTGCGGTTTCCCGCGGACACGGAAGTGATTGTCACGGACACGGTGGGATTTATTCAGCATCTGCCCAAAGAACTGATGGAAGCGTTTCATGCCACGTTGGAAGAACTGGCTGAAGCCGACATTATTCTTCATGTGATCGATATCAGCAATCCCCGGTATATGCAGCAGAAAGACTCCGTGGAAAAAATTCTGACACAGCTGGACCTGGATGACATTCCCGTCTTGTATGTTTTCAATAAAATGGACCGGGTGGACATGGCTGACTTTGACACCCCCTGGCTGTTGAATGAAGGAATCTGTATCTGTGCCCGCCAGAAGCAGAGCCTGACCGGTCTGATCGAAAAACTGGAATCCATGGTCACCCTGCCGGCATCCCATTTAAGGGTTGACCAATGAGGTTTTATGCTTTACATATACGGCGTTTCAAAAATCAAAAGAGATAAACATACAGGATGATACCCGATAAAATGACCGATTTTGACCATGAAAAAGCCGATTCTCTGGACACGCCCGAGTGCTTTGGGGAATTCAGTAAAACCAATCAGATGTGCCAGAACCATTGCGCCGTGTCAATTCAATGCTGCCTGATGCGAAGTATCCATCCCAAAGTCGGTTTGTTTGAAAAACTGCTGATTCACAACCAGTACGCGCCCAAACCCCATTAAGCCGCTGGAAACAGATCGTCAGATCTGTGCTTTTGACGTATCAGGAAAAAATTTTACCCGGATTCAAAATCTGCCGGGGATCAAATACCCCCTTGATCTGCTTCATGATGGCTTGTTCTTTTTCTCCGATCTCCCAGGACAGATACCCTTTTTTGGTCAGCCCCACCCCATGTTCACCCGTGATGGTTCCCCCCAGGGCCAGGGTTGCGGCAAACAGTTTATCCACGGCGTTATGGGCCTGTTTCACCTGGGTGGCATCGGTTTTGTCATACATGATATTGCAATGGATGTTGCCGTCTCCGGCATGGCCGAAACTGACAATGGTCAGGCCGGATTCCTGCTGAAGGGCTTGGATATGCGACACCATGTCGGGAATTTTTGATATGGGCACCACAATATCTTCGTTCAGTTTCTGGCTGGCAATTTGATACAGCGTGGGAGACAACGCTTTTCTGGCTTGCCATATGGCGGCTGCCTCAACCGGATCCGAAGCCATGCGAATATCCAGGGCACCGGATTGCAGACAAAAGTCCCGGATCTGTTCGGTCTGGGATTTCACCAGTGTTTCATCCCCGTCCAGTTCCAGAATCAGCAAAGCCCGGGTCTGATCCGGCAGATCCGATTGCAGCTGATTTCTGACCAGGGCAAGGGAGGCGTCATCCAGATATTCCACACACCTGGGAATCACGGCCCGGCGCATGATGCCTGACACGGTTCGGGCCGCCTTTTCCATGTCATCAAAACAAACCGCCATGGTGGCCACGTATGCCGGTTTCGGCAACAATTTCAGGGTGATCCGGGTGACAATGGCCAGTGTGCCTTCCGATCCCACAATCAGCCGGGTCAGGTCATACCCGGCCACCCCCTTGGCCGTGCACACCCCCGTGTGAATGATGTCCCCGCAGGGCATCACGGCGCCAAGCCCGAGCACATAATCCCGGGTCACCCCGTATTTTACAGCCCTGGGACCGCCGGCACATTCTCCCACATTCCCGCCGATGGTACACACGGCGGAGCTGGCCGGATCCGGCGGATAAAACAGCCCCTTGTTTTCCACAGCCGTATGCAGATCCGCCACAATCACCCCCGGCTCCACAATGGCGATAAAATTGTCAGTGTCAATGTCCAGTATCCGGTTCATGCGGGTCATGGCCATGACCAGCCCTCCCTGGACCGGCACAGCCCCGCCGGTCATGCCGGAACCGCTGCCCCGGGGAATGACGGGAATCCGCTTCTCCCAGGCCAGCCGCATGATATCGGCCACCTGGGCTTCCGATTCCGGAAACACGACGGCATCCGGCAGAAAGGACTGCCCCGGGGCTGCATCATAGGAATAGCAGACCCGGTCTTCCAGATTCCGGGTAATCTGCCCGGCTCCCACCCGTTTTTTCAGGAGTCGATAAACCGCATCATCCAGACCCATTTAAAATTTACCTGATTCAATTTTTTTTGACAGATACCGAATCTGTTCATACAGCACCCCTTTGTGCTGAAGTTCTTTTTCCACGGCATTCACTGAATAAATCGCTGTGGCATGGTACCGCTTGAAACTGGAACCGATTTTTTTGATGGGTTGATCCGTATATTTTCTGGATAGAAAAATAGCCACCTGCCGGGGTTTGACAATGTGTTTTTTCCGGGATTTTGACATCAGATCCTGCTCTGTGACATCATATTCCTTACACACCAGTTTCTTGATCCCGTCGATGGTGATGCGTTTCTGATGCTTGCGGATATTGGCCAGCACGCTTTTTGCCAGCTCAATATCAATATGCCGCCCCAGCAGCTGTCCTTTGGCTGCCACACCGAACAGACCGCTTTCCAGTTGTCTGACATCATCGCATAATTCCTGGGCAATATATTCCGTGACCGAGTCAGGAATCAGACAATTAAGATTTTTTGATTTTTTCCTTAAAATTTTCACCCGGGTTTTAAAATCCGGTGCTTTGATTTCCGTCACAAGCCCCATGGTCAGCCGGGATTTAAGCTGATCATCCAGCTTGGGAATATCATCGGGCAGATCACATCCTGAAAATATAATTTTCCGGTTGGCATCCAGCAGATAGTCCAGGGTCACGGCCAGTTCTTTTTGAATGGCTTTTTTACCGGCCAGAAAATGAACATCTTCCAAAATCAGCACTTCACATTTTTTGCGGTATTTTTCCTTGAATGACTCAATGGTGTTGTTCCTGAGGGCATATATCATTTCATTGGTAAAATCTTCCGCTGTCACATAATAGACGCGCAACGCTGTATGATGGGTGATGACATGGTGTCCCACGGCCTGGGACAAATGGCTTTTACCTAACCCGGTTTTACCCAGAAGATACAGCATGCCCGCCCCGTTCATGTTCCCCTGGGCCAGTGACAATGACGCGGAATAGGCAAAACTGGAGTTGTCTCCGACCACGAAATCATCAAACGTATACCCTTTCTTGAGTAGCCGGCCGCCGTTGAACCGTGGATCAAACCCGGGCAGACAGGCCTGAGACAGATCGGTTTTTTTGGATTTTCCTTTTCCCACCTGGTTCCCGGTCACATGGCCGGGTGTTTTGGGGGGCGTTTTTGTTTTGAACTCGATCCGGACCGGTTGTCCCAGTTTATGGAATTCCTGCTCAAACAACCCCAGATAATTGTCCTTCAACCGTTTGACAAAAAATTCATTCGGGGTGGACAGACACAGCCGATCCTCCTGAAAGGCCAGGACTTCAAGCGGGTCTACCCACATCCTGTAACTGTGATCCGGAATTGATTTCTTGATTTGAGATTTGACCTGTGCCCAGAATTTATCCATGGTATTATTCACTCAGACCTTTCTGTTTCTATTGAACATGCTACAAATTTGACTTACCAATAAATGGCAAGGATGGTACTGAAATCTACGACTCTCACTGAATATTTCATGGCGTAAAAAAAAGCATGTGTTTTTCTATTCGAATATCAGAGTTTGGTCAAACCGGATCAGTCATGTTAGGGCAATGTGAGGATTTTCATTGGCATATTTATTCAACTATTTGAAATTAAAAGCTATTATTTTGTGAAACAACTGATTTATTAAACATTACAGTCACTTTTACAACTGGTTATTTTTTCAGACAAATTAACGGATATTGATAATTTAAATAAACAAAATATAAAAATTTTCTTTTATTTACTTTAAATTACTCTGATTTGCTTATGAATTTAAACAAAATCCAATTTATTGCCTCAATGCTAATATACCAAGGGTTTCACAATTTAAATTGTTATCCTTTGCAAATGGGCCGGCATATTTACAATCGGCCCCGGGGGTAGTATATATTTCATTTAATCTTTAACCTGATTTTATCAATACAACATGCCTGTTTCCTTTGTAAAAAAAACAGATCTGCCTGACAAACCCATCATCGGCATCACCATGGGAGATCCTCTGGGCATCGGTCCGGAAATACTGGTGAACGCCTTGTGTGAAAATGAACTTCAAGCCTTGTGCATCCCTGTGGCGATCGGGGATCAGGATATCATGCACACCGCGCTTTCAAAGTTTTCAGTTCCATTGCGCATCCACAAGATCCATGATCCGACACAGGGCAAAGATGATCCCGGGTATCTGAATCTGCTGCCTGTTTCTTCCCTGAAACTGGATATGTCAATACACCCGTCCATGACATCTGTAATCGGACAGGCCATGGCGGATTACATCCATACGGGCGTTGATCTGGCCCTGTCCGGACAGATTGATGCCCTGGTCACAGGACCCATCACCAAAACCGGACTCAAGATGGCGGGATCCCGTTTCCATGGGCACACGGAACTGATCGCCCACCAGACGGGAACCCGGAAATTTGCCATGATGCTGGCCGGAAAAACCCTGAAAGTGGTTCTGGTGACCATCCATATGCCTCTGGCCAGCGTACCGGACGTCCTGACACAGGAAAAAATTTTAGATATCATCTATTTGACCTGTACAGATCTTAAAACCCGGTTCAATATTAAAGCCCCCTGCCTGGCCGTGGCCGGACTGAATCCCCATGCCGGGGAAGCGGGTCTTTTCGGTCATGAAGAACAACAGATCATTGCCCCGGCTGTCAGGGCCGCACAAAACCAGGGCCTGGATATTCAAGGCCCCATGCCTCCGGATACGGTGTTCAATTATGCCATAAAGACCGGTTGTGATGCCGTGGTATGCATGTACCATGATCAGGGCCTGATTCCCTTTAAGCTGATTCATTTCAAGGACGGGGTGAATGTCACCTTAGGGCTGCCCATTATCCGGACATCCGTGGACCACGGGACCGCCTATGACATTGCCTGGAAAGGATGTGCCGATCCCACCAGCCTGGTTGAAGCCATCAAAATGGCGGTTTTCCAGGCCCGGCACCGAACCGACCGGATTCTGCCCCATGATTGACATCATTATTCAGGGGGCCAGGGAACACAACCTGAAAAATATTGATGTGCGGATTCCCAAAAATTGTCTGACCGTGGTCACGGGCCTGTCCGGATCCGGCAAATCCACACTGGCCTTTGACATCCTGTATGCCGAAGGCCAGCGGCGGTATGTGGAATCGTTGTCCACCTATGCCAGACAGTTTTTAGGGCAAATGGCCAAACCGGATGTGGACAGCATTGACGGGCTGTCCCCGGCCATCGCCATTGAACAGAAAACCGCCGGCCACAATCCCCGGTCCACGGTGGGCACCATCACGGAAATCTATGATTACCTGCGGCTTTTGTTTGCCAGAGTGGGAACACCCCATTGTCATCAATGCGGGAATCCCATTGAACCCATGACCGTTGACCAGATCTGTGACCAGATTCTGACCCTGCCTGCCAACACCCGGATAATGCTTCTGGCTCCGTTGATCCGAGACCAGAAAGGCCGGCATGACACCGTGTTCGCCCGGATGAAAAAACAAGGGTTTGCCAGAATGCGGGTGGATGGGAAAATCTGCCGGACCCAGGACCATCCGATTCTGGAAAAACAAAAAAAACACACCCTGGAAGTGGTGGTGGACCGTCTGGTCATCAAGCCGGGCATTGAAAAAAGGCTGAGTGATTCTCTGGAACTGGCGTTAAGTTTGTCCAAGGGTCTTCTTATTGTGATGGATATAGACAAAAATCAGGACCGGCTGTTCAGTGAGACGGCGGCCTGCTTAAACTGCCATATCAGTTATCCGCCTTTCACTCCGGCCAGTTTTTCGTTTAACTCCCCCCAGGGGGCCTGCCCTGTTTGTGACGGTTTGGGATCCATCACGGCATTTGACCCGGACCTGATTGTGCCGGATCCGGGATTGTCTCTGCGCCAGGGAGCGATTCTTCCCTGGCAGAACAGAGATTCGGTGCAGTTCATGGAATTTTTAGATGCGTTGACCACCCATTTTGACCAGGATATTTATACCCCGTTCAAAGACCTGTCAGACCGGTTTCAGCATGTGTTGCTGCACGGATCCAAGGAAGAACTCATCGAGTTTTATACAGAGCAGGCCGGCAAAAAAATCCGGAGCAAAAAAAATTTTGAAGGGGTAATTCCCTATTTAAAACGCCGGTATAAAGAAACGGATTCCAAATCCGTCAAAGATGAATTAAAGCGGTATATGAACGCCCGGGTCTGTTCCCGGTGCAAGGGTACCCGGCTGAATCCGGCATCGTCCCATGTCCGGGTCAGCGGTCATACCATCTGGGAAATCACACGCCTTCCCATTAAACAGACGCTGGCAGCCATTGCGTCCTTGACACTGACCCGGAAAGAGGAACAGATCAGTGCCGGTATTATCAGGGAACTGACCCAGCGGCTTATTTTTCTGGACAATGTGGGGCTGGACTATCTGTCTCTTTCCCGGTCTGCAGATACGCTGTCCGGCGGTGAAAGCCAGCGGATCCGCCTGGCCACCCAGATCGGCTCCAAACTGACCGGCATTCTCTATGTGCTGGATGAACCCAGCATCGGCCTTCACCGCAGGGACAATGCCCGGCTGATCAAAACCCTCATGGATCTGAAGCATCTTGACAATACCGTGGTGGTGGTGGAACACGACACGGATACCATTTTGGCTTCCGACCATGTGATCGATATGGGTCCGGCTGCCGGGGTTCATGGGGGCCAGGTCATATTTTCCGGCCCGCCTGAAAAACTGACCGCCTGCCCGGATTCGCTGACGGGCCAGTATATCAAGGGAATCAGACAGATTCCCATTCCCGATGTCCGAAGAAAAGGCAACGGCCGTCAGTTAACCCTTGTCAATGCAGCGGCCAATAATCTCGAACAGGTCACTGTATCGTTTCCTCTGGGGTGTTTTATCTGTGTGACCGGCGTGTCCGGATCCGGCAAATCCTCGCTGGTACTGTCCACGTTATATCCGGCCCTGTGCAACCAGATTGTATATACAAAAAAACAGGTCGGTACCCATGACCGGATCACGGGGATTCAGCATCTGGACAAAGTGATTCATATTGACCAGTCCGCCATCGGTAAAACGCCCAGGTCCAATCCCGGCACTTACACGGGGGTGCTTCCGGCCATCCGTGAATTGTTTGCCAGAACACCGGATGCCCGGGCCAGGGGATACAAACCCGGACGGTTCAGTTTCAATATCCGGGGGGGGCGATGTGAGGCATGTGCCGGAGACGGTGTCATCAAAATTGAAATGCAGTTTCTGCCCGATGTCCATGTGCGCTGCGATGTGTGCAAGGGCCGGCAGTTCAACCGGGACACCCTGGATATCCGTTACAAAGGCAAAAATATTGCCGAGGTGCTGGACATGACCATTCACCATGCGGTCCGGTTCTTTGACAACATTTCTGCCATCCAGGCCAAACTGTCCACCCTGGTGGAAGTGGGACTGGGCTACATCACTTTAGGTCAGTCTGCCGTCACCCTGTCCGGGGGAGAAGCCCAGCGTATCAAACTGGCCAGGGAACTGTCCAAAAAAAGTACGGGAAAAACCATTTATATTCTGGATGAACCCACCACGGGCCTGCATGCCGATGATATCAACCGGCTGTTGTCGGTTCTGGACCGCTTGGTGGCCGCCGGCAATACCGTGGTGGTGATTGAGCATAATATGGATGTCATCAAATATGCCGACCATCTCATCGATATGGGACCTGAAGGGGGGGACAAGGGCGGCCGGATCATTGTTCAGGGAACCCCGGAACAGGTGGCCGAACACCCGACATCTTTTACGGGATATTATCTGTCAAAAGTGCTTCAAAAAAAAGACTAAATCCAGATCACAAAAACGTCAGCATGATATTCCTGTTTGGGGCCGGGTGTCGGTTGCACCGGTCATCTTTCTATTCCAGAATACAGACATCCGTATCACAGGGGCAGGCCCCGTCCACTTCACAGGCAAAGGCAATCCGGGACGCTTTGTCATGAAGTGTCTGAGACACCTGGGGAAAGGATGCGGCCATATCCAGTGCCATCAAAGTTTGCCTGTCCGGTACGGCATCAAACCCCTGGCCCGTCACCTTGCCGGTAACCCCGTTGATCACCTCGGCATCTTCTCCGTTGCAGGTCACGACCACGGGGATCTGATACGGATAAACAAGCCGGGACAAGGCCAGATTGGGCAACCGCCGGGTCACCAGAGATCCGGGCGCATATCGGATCATCATGCCGGTTTTATCCCCCGTACTCACCAGAAAATCCATCCAGAGCCGGGCCGTTTTTTTTCCGGTCTTGATAATGACCTGTTTCCGGGATTCAATCTGTTTTTTTTCATACCCGCAGACCTGAACCAGATGCCGGGCGATTTTTTGTCTGAACCGCTCATCATGGGTGTCGGCCACCGTCTCACCCGTCAGATAATCGGTCAACACCCCCATCACCAGATGGTGGGGATTTTCTTGCATACACGCCTCCTTATTGGGTAAAGGGCATTTTGCTGTCAAGGATCAGATCCACCTGCCGGGGTGCCTGACCGTCTTTCAGTTCCACCAGGCCCCGGTTGGAAAGGCGGAGTTCTCCCAGTACCACCAGTCCCAGCAGGCTCAAAGTCATTTCAAAGGACTTGTGGGGGCACCCGATCTGTGCCAGTGCATTTTCAACCGCCTGAACTTGAACTGCTGTGGTTTCCATGGATTCAAGCCCCATGATCCCTCCCAGGGGCAACGGCAAATGCGCCAGAACCCGGTTTTCCATCACCACGGCCAGGCCGCCGCCCGATTCAATCAATGTATTGGCAGCCAGCGCCATGGCAGCATCATCCATCCCCACTACCAGCAGATTATGGGAATCATGGGACACCGTTGACGCATAGGCAGACCCCGGAAGAAATCGGGTACCGGATACAAATCCCAGTCCCCGGGACCTGTCAGCCGAGCCATTGGGGGAATGCCGGTAAAACACCCCGGCTTTGGCCAGATCCTGCAAAGGATCTGCATGCAGACACCGGTCTTTGGATTCAAGGGTCCCTGTTTTTGACAATGTATGCACCCGGTCGGGCACCAGATGAATGACACGGACCTGAACCAGATTTTCAAACGGTGCCGGGATATGAAAATCCCTGGGTTCCAGCCAGTCCAGATGCATGGTTTTCAATGCCCAGTCCGGATACGCATACGGATGAACGGGCTGGCACAACTGATTGTTTTCTGCCACCAGTACGCCATCGCAAAACACCTGAGATATACTGAACTGCGATAAATTGTCCACCACCAGGATATCCGCGGCCCGACCCGGGGTCAATGACCCGATCCATCGGGACACCTCCAGCATCTGAGCGGGATTGATGGTCACCATCTGCAACGCCGTGACCGGGTTGATCCCCAGCTGAATCGCTTTTCTCAATACCCGGACCAGATGCCCGTCCGTGACAATAGTGGCCGCGGTGACATCATCGGTCACCAGGGTATAGAACCGGGTGTCACAGCCCGGATCATGGGTGATGGCTTCCACCAGCTGAGGCAGATCCAGCCAGGCACTGCCATATCGCTGCTGCATGTACATACCTCGCATGGCTCTGGCTGTGGCACCTTGTGCCGTCGTTGCTTCATGATCCGCTGTCATACCCGAAGCGATATAGGCATTCAACCCGGCATTGGTATCCCGGGATGAAAAATGGCCGGTCAACACCTTATTGGCCCGGATGCCTGCTGAAATAATCTGATGCACTGTATCATCCCCGAAAACGACCCCCGGAAAATTCATCTGTTCCCCCTGAAGAAAGACCATGCCGCTTTCATAGGCTTCCTGGACCAGGGAAGGAGTCACTGTGGCACCGGCATCCTCCATGCCCGGCAGAGACGGTACGCACACGGGCATGGCAATCAGGGCCTTCAGGGGTAACCCCTTTGCACTGTCATAAAACAGATCCACCGCTCCCATTCCTAAGACATTGGTCAATTCATGAATATCCGGACAGATGGTGGTGGTTCCCTGGGGTAGCACACCAGCGGCAAATGACGGCAGATCCACCATGGAACTTTCTATATGCATATGGGAATCGATTAATCCGGGACACAAATATCTACCAGACGCATCCACCACGCTTGTCTGTGGATTGACCTGAACATGGGCTGCATCTCCCACCAGAGCGATATGGCCCTGGTAAACAGCAATATCCACATGATCCCGGATTCTGGCTGTACATACATCCACAAGGCGGCCATTTTTAATGATCAGATCCGCCGGTTTCGCCCCCATGGCCACTGCGGCCAGATCCCGGGTAATCAAATGATGCGAAATCCGGGTATGATGCGTTGACATACGATATTTTCTCCTGTTTATTTTATGGGGTAGTACCATAAAACATCCATTTTCGTAAAGCCTAAAAGAAACGCCGCCACCGCTTTTTAAATGGATACTGAAAAAACGCAAAAAGCCCTGCAAGTTGAAAAAATCAACAAGCAGGGCTTTTTGAAGAATAATCCGGCAGTGTCCTACTCTCCCACACAGTCACCCATGCAGTACCATCGGCGCTAAAGAGCTTAACTTCCGTGTTCAAGATGGGAACGGGTGTGACCTCTTTGCTCTAACCACCGGATTAAGATGGTAATGGATCCGGAAACGTTTGAAAGATTAATGCGCTGTGCGCGACAATGTTCCATAGATCCAAAAATCTGTTGCAGTAAGATATGTGTTC
>JAIPDL010000058.1 GCA_021737695.1 Desulfotignum sp.
GCGCTCCAGGCTTTTCTATGATGTTGACCTTGAATTATACGAATAAAAAGAAAGATTTGATAATCTTTTTTGAATTAAACGGAATAAAATCTCACAACATAATCAAACCCGCTACATAAATTATCCAAAACTTGAAAATCTCAATCGTCAGTTGATAATGAATACCATACGCATTGGCAAACAAATGAAATGCTATATCATCGCAGGGCCAAATGGGGCAGGGAAGACAACATTGAGCGGATTGAATTATATCAGGCAGATCCAAAAATGGAAAAAAATCGGGTATGAAGTGATCTTGTATTATCTCAGCCTTCCCAATGAAGAAATGGCGGTTCAACGGGTTCAATTAAGAGTGGCCCAAGGTGGGCACAATGTCCCGGTTGACGTCGTTAAACGGCGTTATCACCGGGGTTGGAACAATTTTTTGAATTATTATAAGGAACTGGTTGATACCTGGGTCATTTTTGATAATTCCGGAAACATTCCAAAGGTGGTAGAGGAAAAACCATGACAAAAGAATCATATTCAAAATCAGCATTGAATGCGATGCACAGGGCATCAAAACAGGCACTTGAAAAAGCGGCAAATATGGATTTGAAAATACCGGAGTGGAAAGATGGGAAAATTATCTTTATCGATCCCAGGGAAAAATTGAAGAAAATGGGTTATCTCGGGACTCAAGGTTAATTAACGAAACTGGAGTATTCATAGCTCCGAATATGAATTCTTTTATCTTGATCACAAATATTTTATCATTTAGATAGAGATTCCAAGCAATTTGGCGACTACATATATTGAAATTTGGAATGCGAGTAACTATATCAGGCAAGATAGCTAAAAGGGGTGATATTATATGAATGATTTTTCCGCTTTGGGAGAAAAATTGAAAGACATTCGAAACAGAATGGGGCTGAGCCTCAGCGAAGTTTCGTCCATGACTGGGGTGAGCAAGACCATGCTAAGCCAAATAGAACGATCTGAATCAATTCCTACACTCGCCACAGTTTGGAAAATTGCGAATGGTCTGAAAATAAAATTTGAAACACTGTTGGGATATACAAGCAAGCAATATGAAATAAAAGACATAGAAGATATGGTTCCACTGACAGACAATGATGACCATATTTTAATCTATTGCATTTTTCCGTTTTCACCGATAACTGGATTTGAGTATTTCTATGGCATCATCAAACCCGGATGTAATTATTCCGCAGGCCACCATAAAAACAGTAATACAGAACACTTGTTGATTTCCCACGGTGAGATCGAATTGATCGTCGGTTCAAAGAGCTACCACCTCAAGGAGGGTAGTTCGATTTCATTCGATTCACGAGAAGACCATAAATACTTAAACAATGGTGAGGTAGATGCAATTGCACACTTCATTATTAGTTATTAGTATCTTCATAACCAGAAAACGTTCAGCGGAAATTCCTTTATAGCGTTTGTAAATGGGATTTTTTGATATTTATTTCTATGTCAATATTGTGAAAATCTTTAATTTAAAGTTTTTATTGACAGAATTTGATTTGTCCTTTATAACGGACAAAAATCCAAGCACCGCTCGACAAAAAACAAAATAGTGGGTTTTTTTTGCATGCCTTGTCCTTTATAACGGACAAAAATTCATCATAAAGGCCTTGAGTTTTGTTCCTGTGGAAGCAGAGTGGCGCCACTCTAATGATTTGGTGAAATTACGGGGCTATGACAAATATTTAATCATTTAGAATGAATTAAAGGAGTTGATCATGGGAAAAAATGTTTTTGTACAGGTTCTGGAAAAGGAACTTATCCCTGCATTGGGGTGCACTGAACCAGTTGCGTTCGCGCTTAATGCTGCAGTAGCCCGCAAATATGCACCTGGTGAAATTAAGCGTATCTCTATGGAAGGATCCGGTCTGATGGTAATCGGCGTACAGTCGGTAGGGATTCCAAATACCGGCGGCAAACGTGGTGGTTTCCTGTCATCAGTTCTCGGTGTAATTGCTGGGGATGCTGAGAAGGACATGGAGGTGCTGAACAATGTAACTGAAACAGAAGTCAAAACCGCAGAAGCGATCATAGAAGAGCTTCTATCGGATGGAAAAATCACTCTCGATTTGGTCACACCGGCTCCCGCAATTTACTTAAAAACTACTCTGGTGACCGACCAGCACACCGTTTCCGTTAGCTTGTGGAATGAGCATAACGGTGTCAAAATCATTGAGCAGGACGGCAAAGTTATTCTCGGCAGCCGTGAAGAAGAAAAAGCAGCTCTGGAAGCCCAGGCCGGAGAGATCTTTGATGCATCCTACATGTCCGTGGAAAGCATCTACGATTTCTGCACCAATTGCAACATCAGCGAGCTTGACCATATTAAAATCACCATTGAGTTAACCCGTGGAGTCTGTAAAGACGGCCTAGATAACCCTTACGGCCTAGAAGTGGCCCGCACGTTGCAGGAGAACATCGACAAAGGATTCATTGCCGAGGATGAGATCACATACATCCTCAAGTGGACCAGTGCAGGCCTGGACGCGCGTATGGGCGGCAGCGGCTATGCTGCCATGAGTAATACCGGCAGCGGCAACCAGGGAATTATCAGCAGTATGGCCCCAATTGCAGCCGGTGATTACCGCAAGTCCAGTGAAAATGAGATCATCCGTGCTGTGACAATGTCCAATTTGATGAATATATATCTTGATTATCGTTCCAATGAATATGCCCATCTTTCTCCAATGTGTTATTGCTCCGGCGTAGCACCTGTGGCTGCAGCCAGCGGGGTGGCTTTTCTGCATGGTGCAACCAAAGAACAAATTTCCGATTTTGCGCGTACCACCCTGGGTAACCTGGCGGGTGTTATCTGCGACGGAGCGAAGCCAAGCTGCTCATTCAGATCTTACACAGGACTGTGCGGCGCCCTTCATGCCATGCTGATGGCTGAGAAGGGCTTAAGTTCAAGCAGCATTGAGGGCGTTGTGGCCGACACTTTAGATGACACCATCGATAATATTTACCGGCTCCAAAAAGAATGCATGTCCACGACAGATGAGTTCGTATTCAAGGTCAAAAAGAAACAAGGAGCGATCTGCTAAGGGAGGATATGAAATGGCAGTTATTACTATTATCGGTGCTGGCAACGGTGCCCATTCATTGGCCGCAGACTGTAAACTGGGTGGTGCAGAAGTCAGAATGTTTGAATTCACCAGATTCAATAATAAAGTTAAAGGTATCCTGAACAGCCGTCGGATTCGCTTTGAAGGGATTGAAAAGAACCATGAAAATTTCAAGCGAAACGGCACAACCGTCATCGACATGGTCACCTATGACATGAAAAAGGCTGTACAGGGGGCAAACCATATCCTGGTTTCTGCACAAGCCCAGGGTTTTGAAGAAATATTTCATGAGCTGGCACCGTTGCTGGAAGATGGTCAGACCGTCAGCATTTTCCCGGATAACTTTGGCAGCTTAATTCTCCGGCGGATCATGCGGGAAAAAGGGCTTAATACCAAAGTCATTATTGCCGGATACTCCTCACTGGTCTATGGCACAAGATTGACGGACTTCAATAATATGGAGACGGAAACGGATGTTGTTAATGTCATGTACCGTGAAAATGAAATCCGGGTAGACACCTTGCCTTCCAGTGATTTTGATTCATACCTGTCTGTAAGCAAAGAAATTCCTGCATTGGACGCAACTACTTTGATTCACGGTGATACCGTACTGGATATCGGTCTTTCCAATGTCAACGTTATGCTTCATGTTCCTGCTGTGGTATTGAATTCTGGAACCATTGAGAATTGGGGGATTATTCCCACCGTGGGTTCCCCTGATGTGATTTATGACATCTATGCCCATGGTGTGTCTCCCTGCGTGGGCCGCGTGCAATACGCATTTTATCTGGAGCAAGCCGCCATTGCTAAAGCATTTGGTGTAGGCATTATGCCCGTTGAAGAAGATGTGCTGCAGTCACGCATGGGACTTATCGGGCAAATGATGTTTGGGGAAGATTTTCGTCTACCGTTCTCCGAGCCCTTAGACCAAACGACATGGTTGCCGGCTCCCAAAGGAGATCGGTTTGCACATTTTACCATGGAATCTCGGTATATCACAGAAGATGTCCCAGTAGGTTGTAGTGCTGCGATCAGTTTTGCAAACGTATTACAGGTAGATATTCCAATTATCCGTTCAATGACGAACCTGTCCAACATTATGTTGAAAACCGACTACTGCGAAACTGGGTTTAATCTAAAAACCTTTGGTATAGAACAAATGACTGCTGCAGAAATGGTAGAATATATGCGTTCAGGAAAATGAAATTCGCTAATAAAAGCGATGGTTATGACAAAACGCTATTGCTCCGAAAAATCCCATGAGCACTGATTTCTATTGTTGGGGGCTGGTATCATGTCAGTCCCCAAGATATTTTAGGGAAACACCCTCACATTCCAAAATGTTTCTTTCCCCAGTCACGCATCATCATCACTACGTCCCTTAAGCCTTCTCCAACTTCCGTAAGAGAGTATTCTACCTTGGGGGGGACTTCAGCATATACTTTGCGATTGATAATTCCATCTGCTTCCAATTCCCGGAGTTGTTTGGTTAACATGCGCTGGCTGACTCCCGGCATGAGCTTTTTCAGTTCTCCGAAGCGATACGTTTTTTCAAGCAGATGGTATAGGATGACCCCTTTCCATTTTCCACCGATAAGTTCTAATGTTGCCTCTACTGGACAACCAAAATTACAATTATATCTGTCGTGGCGCATTTTTTCCCCTTATTAGTATACTTTTTGATACTACGCAATTAAATAGTGCCTACTTGATATATTCAACACTACGAACTATATTTGATTATGTCAACAGAAAAGGCTGTACAATGCATTGTGAATATAAAAGTTACAACAACAAATAAAAACTAATAGGAGATACAATAAATGAAAGCAATGATACTTAATGAGTATGGAGAAAACGCAGAATTCCAAGTAACCGAGTTGGCAAAACCCGATGTTAAGGCAGGGCATGTTGTAGTAAAGATAGCGGCTGCTAGCGTAAACACGGTCGATACCATGATTCGGCAGTTGGGACAAAAGGATTTACCCTTGTCACCTGATCTGCCGGCTGTTCTGGGCATGGACTTTGCCGGCACGATTGAAGAGGTCGGAGAAGGTGTAACCGGTTTTGCACCCGGAGATGAGGTCTATGGTTGTGCAGGAGGTCTTGCAGATCTTCAGGGTACGCTGGCAGAGTATATGCTTGCAGATGCCAAGCTGATTGCGCAGAAACCCAAATCCATTTCTATGCGCGAAGCAGCAGCACTGCCACTGGTTGGCATTACTGCTTACGAAGGTCTGAAAAGAGCCGGTATCCGAAAAGGCCAAAAGGCTCTGGTTCATGGCGGTGCAGGCGGTGTTGGGCATGTTGCAGTTCAGTTGGCTAATCACTTTGGGGCTGAGGTCTATGCCACAGGCTCTGGTGAAAAAGCCAAAGGATATATTGAACAATTTGGTGCAACCTTCATTAACTACCGGACAGAAAAGGTCGTTGACTATGTTGAAATGTATACTAAAGGTGCCGGATTTGAGGTGGTTTTTGATTCAGTCGGTGGATCCAATATGACAAATTCATTTGAAGCAGCCGCATTAAATGCCAGCATTGCAACAACCGTATCCATGCTCGAATTGGACCTGACACCAGCTCACTTTAAGGGGCTATCTATTCATGTTGTTTTTATGCTGATCCCAATGCTCCACGATTACAAGCGGGAAGAACACGGTAGAATACTGGCTGACCTTGCCCGGATTGTTGATTCAGGCGCGATTGAGCCTCTGCTGGATGAAAATCATTATGGCCTTACAGAGGTTGGAAACGCCTATGCTCACCTGACCAGCGGCCAGGCCATAGGTAAAGTGGTAGTCGAGGTATAGGTTACGGCAAAGATCAGGAGACAAAGATGCAAAAAACCATTTTAATAACAGGTAGTACCGATGGGATTGGCAAACTTACCGCAACCAAACTCGCCAGCGATGGACATGCCGTTTATCTTCATGGCCGTTCCCCTGAGAAACTGACTGCTACAATTTCTGAAATAAAAAAGGTTTCAAAAAACGAAATTATTGACGGCTTCGTCGCCGATTTGTCTGACCAGGATGCAGTTGAAAAAATGACAGAACAAATCAATATGGATTTGCCCCAAATAGACGTCCTTATTAATAATGCAGGGATTTTTAAGAGTCCGGCATCCCATAATGGAAAAGGGTTGGATATCCGGTTTGCAGTAAACTATCTGGCACCTTTTCTGCTTACAAAAAATCTAATACCTTTGATAAAAAAAGGAACCGATCCCCGGATTATCAATTTGAGTTCTGCAGCTCAGTCTTCCGTATCTGGTGACGCATTATGCAGCGCCGTGAATTTGTCCGATCAGGAGGCATATGCACAGAGCAAACTGGCATTAACCATGTGGAGTTTCCACTTGGCTGAGATACTGCCGAATATTGCTGTCATTGCCGTCAATCCAGGATCCTTGCTCAATACCAAAATGGTGGCACAAGCCTATGGCCGGTCATGGGCATCTGCTGACAAAGGGGCGGATATCCTGTATGATCTGGCAGTTTTAGAAGATTATAAAGGGATCACGGGGAGATATTTTGATAATGATCAAGGCCATTTTGCCCAGGCCCATCCGGATGCATACAGTGAAATCAAAATAGATCAACTCATTCGGATAACCCGGAATCTGATTTAAATTGAGAGAGAAATCATGAAATATACAGGCCCTACATACCGGCCCCCTTATGAAGCCAATAGCCTGCTGCTTCAGGTAACTGCCGGGTGCACGCACAATAAATGTACTTTCTGCACCATGTACAAAGATATAAAATTTTCAATTGAATCGCTTGAACAGATTGAAAAAGACCTCAAAGAGGCCCAGGCGTTTTGTGGTGATGTTAAAAGAGTTTTCCTGGTAAATGGTGATGCCTTTGTATTGTCTGCCAATCGACTGAAACCTATTGCTGAATTAATCATTCAACATTTTCCCAATGTTGAAGTGATCACGATGTACGCTTCCATTAACAACATCAAAAGCAAGACAGATAAAGAGCTTGAAGAACTGCGTGATTTGAGGATCAATGACCTGTGGATTGGAACTGAAACAGGACATGAACAAACCCTTGAATATTTGAACAAAGGTTTCAGTCTCAGGGATTCCTATGAACAACTGGAACGATTAAACAAAGCAGGGGTCAGGCATATTGATATTCTAATTTTCGGTGGTGCCGGAAAGGGAAAGGGGATCGAAAATGCCATTGCAAACGCGAAATTGATCAATGCTTCAAAATCCTTGGGAGTTTCAATCACAACCATGGGGGCTTTTGGTGAAAGCCGGTTGGCAGAAGATGTTGAAAAGGGCATATTTGTTCCGGCCACGGAGTTGGAAGTTCTGGAAGAGCAAAAAAAAATGATCGAACTGATAGACGTTGAAACTATTTATTTGGGTATTCATGGAATTAATACTGTCACGTTTGATGCCCAGCTTCCAAAAGACAGGGAAAAAGCAATTGAACTGGTGGATACCGCCATTTCAAAAATGGATGATGATTTTTTAAACAGTGTGCCGGAACGCCACTCAATTTAAAAAGTTTCTAAATAGATAATATGAGAAGGCTGATCCCTCCGACGAGCTGTGATATAGCTCAATTTTTAACGCAGTCACCCAAAGGGCTGCAAAGATTTAGGAGGGACCAGCCATGAAAAATAATATCACAATTGGAATCGACTTGGGAAACAAATTTCTCATAGCAGTGATTTCCGGTGTCATATAAGATTTTAAGCCCTTTATGCCTGAATTTTTTAATCATGGTTTGCTGTAACCTGGCTATGCACGAGTGTCAATACTGAATTTCCTTGGATTGGAGGAATCCATGTCCTTAAAATGTATGGACCGATGCGCTGTGAAATTTAAAAGCAGCGGTTTTACCGATCTCAAGACAAAATTCATTGACAAGGTTTCTGGGCCAGACCGCTTCGAACAAAACGCCCTGTACATCCATATGCACGCGTGTGAATACCCCATAAAGGGCAATGTCTTTTATTTTTCCGGTAAAATGGTTTTTACAGACCGGCGGTGTGTCCGGGGGGTGAAATAAAATGTTTTCCGGACGGATTCCCAAGTGATGGTGGTCCGGTGCCGGCAGGGTTTCGGCAACAATGTCCAGGTCGGTGCCGGCAATTTTCAGGACGTCCCCGTGGGGCTCAAATGCGGCGATATTTTTCATGCCCACAAACCGGGCCGTGAACCGGGAATCCGGTTTTTCAAACAGGGTCTGGATGCGTCCCTGCTGCATGATCTTTCCGTCTCTGATGATGGCGCCCCGGTTGGCCAGATACAGCACCTCTTCAAAGTTGTGAGACACCATGATGATGGTCATTTTCAGGTCTTTGTGCACCTTTTTCAACAGGGACCTGGCCTCGTCATGAAACACCGGGTCCAGGGCTGACAAAGGTTCATCCAGCAGCAGCAGCTTGGGGTTCAGGATCAAAGACCGGGCCAGGGCCACCCGCTGTTTTTCCCCGCCGCTCAGGTTGTAGGGATACCGGCGCAGGATCTTTTCAAGACCCAACGCGGCAATCAGATAATCAAACCGGTGCCGGGCCTCTTGTTTTGAAATGTGGTGATACCGGGTGCCGTACAGGATGTTTTGGGTGACATCCAGATGCGGAAACAGGGCGAAATCCTGGTAGACCAGGGCCAGTTGCCGGTTTTCCACCGGCACCCGGGTGATGTCCGAGCCCTCGAATATCAGGGAGCCGGAAGTGAACGGCATGATCCCCATGATCCCTTCCAGGAGCAGGGATTTGCCGGACCCGGTCGGACCGATGAGCGCAAAAAAATTATGGGAGTGCACTTCGAGGCAGATATCGGTAAGGGAAAATTCCGGCAGGTGCAGACAGATGTTTCTCAGTTGGATCATGGGTTACCGGTCCGTGTGAATGGATCTTGACAACATGCGCAAAATCACAAACAGAACAAAGGATATAAAAATCAGCCAGACCGCGATGGGCTGGGAGTATTTCAGACCAAAGGCCGTGAACCGTTCATAGATCATCACCGGTGCGGTCATGGGATGATAGGCCACAATCACGATGGCACCGAATTCGGAAATGGACCGGGCCGTGCACATGATGATGCCTAAAATCATGTGCCGCCAGGTCAATGGGAAGGTGATGCGGGCAAATGTGGCCAATGCACCGGCTCCCAGGGTGCGGGAGGCGTTTTCCAGACGGACGGGCACGCTGTCGAATCCGGATTTCACCGTGTTGATGTAAAACGGCAGCCCCACGAACAGCAGCACACAGACAATACCGGTTTTGGTCCCCATGATCTGAATGCCGGCCTCGGACAGAAACCGGCCGATGGGGTGGTTTCTGCCGGCCAGGCTGAGGATGGCGATGCCGATGACCGGATGGGGGATCATGATGGGCAGATCAATGATCCCTTCCAGCAGTTTTTTGCCTTTCAGATCCTTTCTGGCCAGCAGATACGCCAGCGGGGTGCCCATGACAAAGGCCAGTCCGGCCGCAGCCAGGGACAAAAGGATGGAGCGGGCAATGGCTGCCGCCACATCCCTGTCCAGGATGGTTTCTTTGAGCATGGACAGGGACGGCTGGGTGGTCATGTTGATCAAAGGCAGGGTCAGCAGGAGAATCAGGGGCAGTCCCAGACCCAGAAACAGCCAACCCATCCGGTCCATCTGTTTCACGGAATCAGTCCTTTACCTCCACCAGGCCGGCGATTTCGGCCGGCATCTTTTGTGCCATGGCGGGATCCGGAACGATTGGCGGCACCATAGGGGGCTGTCCCATCTGTTCCAGGGTTTTCAGGCCGAGATCTTCAGACAGCAGAAACTGCAGGAATGCAACGGCCGCTTCCGGGTTGGGCGCATTTTTGATCATGGTGATGCCGTAGGTGCAGGATTGGCCGGCTTTGGTGATCCAGGTGCCGGGTTTCTTGCCGGTCACTTCCACCTGAGCCTGTTTGTAGAAGGCATCGTACTTGTAGTTACTCAAATTGATGTGATCATCCAGAACAATGTATTTGAGTTCGTGCTGCCGGGCCACGGAAATGTATTCCCAGGCATAATCCATGTTGCCGGTTTTCAGCAGGTTCACCAGTTCCACGGATTTGGGCCGGACATTTTTCTGGGGCCGGTTGGCCAGAATTTTGTCATACAATCCCTGGATGCCGTAAAATTTTTCAGCCAGTTGCAGCACCATCAGGCTCCGGTACCCGCAGGGATCGAGGTTGGGATCGGAATGCCCCCAGACCACACCGTCTTTCTGCAGAATCTCATACCAGTTGTCCGCACTGATCTGGTCGGCATACCGGCTCTGATCCGTGTAGCACAGCACCAACTGATTGGTAGCAAACCGCACATTCCAGTCTGCAAATTCAGGGATCAGGTTGTTGTCAATCACTTTGTAGTCCGCAGACGCCATGATGTCCGCAGGTTTGCCGACTTCGGAAATCAGCCGGGCCATTTTGGTGCTGCCCCCGGCTTCCCTGAGCACATCCACATCCGGGTACTTTGCTTCGAATTTTTTTTCAATGGCATCAAACGGCACGGTCAGGCTGCCGGCATGAAAAACGATCAGTTTTCCGGACGGCCCGGCCGCAACGGTCAGGGGCAGGACCATGCCCACCATCATGAGTACAAACAACATTACAGTCAAGCTCATCATTTTTTTTCCTTTACATCGCATAATGGGTCTCCTTTGGTTGTTATCGGTTGCTATATATCCATAAAATCCATTTCTATCAAGTGCCTGCAATTGATATACCATAAAATACCACAAATCGACCTGGTTTGTGTGGTTGTCAGCAACAGTCTGAATTTTCGATATTTTTTGGTCTGGTGGCTGTTGCCGCGGTTTTGGGATTTTTTTGAAAACCGCACAATTGCAACCAGGTGTATCATTGCAATCGCCCAAATGCACCTGGATAAAAAATGATGTCATTCGTTATGTTAATATTGACATAACGAATCGGATTTGATAAACGAGGCACTGTTATTTTCAATTCAAGCAGGGAAAGATAATTATGGAAGTGGCAATGAATGAAAAAAAAACAATGGCATATGATGAAAAATCCAACCGATCCCCGGTCAAGTTTGAAGTCTATGGGGATGTGCTGATTGAAAAAATTGTCCGCCAGAACGGCAAAGGCGGACGGATCTATCTGCCCCCGGACTGGGTGGGTAAAACCATCAAAATCATAAAATAGTCATTTCCGATTATTTTTGAGAAAATATTTTGCAACACAGGAGGAAACGTGCATGGCTGACAAGTGGGTGTACAGTATTTGCGGAATGTGTACCGTCCGCTGCCCCATCAAGGTGAACGTTCAGAACGGAAAGGTTGTCTTTATCCAGGGCAATCCCCATGTGCCTGCCATGAAAGGGGCGGTGTGTCCCAGGGGCACGGCGGGAAAAGGGCTGATTTATGACAGTGAGCGGCCCCAGACCCCGTTGATCCGCGAAGGCAAACGGGGCGAAGGCAAGTGGCGGAAAGCCACCTGGGAAGAGGCTTTGAATCATGTGGCGGACAAGCTCAATGAAGTGAAAGACCGGTATGGGGCCAAAGCCATTGCATTGTCGGACCGGGGTGGACCGTTCCGGGATTTTCACCGGTCGTTTCTCAGAGGTCTCGGGACCCCCAATTACAACAACCATGATTCCTCATGTGCCAGAAATGTCCAGCATTCCGCCCTGTCCTTGACCGGCAGGGGGCGCAAGGCCGTGGCCTATGATTACAAACACAGCCGGCACGTGGTGCTTCAGTTCCGCAACATTTTTGAATCCATCGATGTTCAGGAGGTCAACAACCTCATGGATGCCATGGAAAAAGGCTGCAAACTCACGGTCATCGATGTCCGGGCCAATATTTCGGCCGGCAAGGCCCACCATTTTTTCATGGTCCGGCCGGGCACCGATTACGCCTTCAACCTAGCGGTCATCAATGAAATCATTGCCAAGCGGTTTTATGACGACAAGTTCAAGAAGCGCTATATCGAGGGATTTGATGAATTGGCCGGATTTGTGGCCCCCTATACCCCGGAATGGGCTGAGCAGGAAACCGGGGTGCCGGCCAGCCACCTGCGACGGTTTGTCAAAGATCTGGCCCAGGCGGCCCCGGCAGTGATCTGGCACCCCGGGTGGATGGCGGCCCGGTATAAACATTCATTTTATGTGTGCCGTTCCATTTATATCATCAACGCCCTTCTAGGGGTTTATGGGGCCAAAGGCGGGCTCCCCTTTGTGAGCAAGCCCGGAGATGTGGGGCGCAGCGGATTGAAAAAATTCATGGACCTGTATCCCAAACCGGATGAAAAAAGAGCGGACGGTGTGGGATGGAAATACACCCATTTCGAGGACGGCCCCGGCCTGGCCCATCTGATGTTCGAGGCCATGGAAACCGAAGATCCCTATCCGGTGAAAGCCTATATCGCTTACCGCCATGACCCGCTTATGGGATACCCGGACCCGGAGCGGCTCAAGAAGAAATGGGACAACCTGGATCTGGTGGTGTCGGTCACCTTCAGCTGGTCGGACACGGCATGGTATTCCGATGTGGTGCTGCCATTATCTCCTTATCTGGAAAGAGACAGCATCATTGCCGCTAAAAACAGTCTGGCCCCTTACTTTTTCGTTCGGAAAAAAGCGGTGGAACCCCGGTATGACACCAGAGCGGACTGGGAAATCATTTCCGGCCTGGCCCGGCGCATGAACCTGCCGGAACTGGTGTTTGACCGCATTGAAGATATCTGGAATTTCCAGTTGGAGGGGACCGGGGTCACGATCGAGGATTTCGATGCCACCGGCATGGTGCCGCTGGTGGACAAACCCGTGTACCCGGAATTTGAAAACTATGGTTTCAAGACCCCCAGCAAAAAGATCGAGATCATTTCCAGAAAACTGACAGACAGCGGCCTGGATTCTCTGGCACCTTATGAATCAACGGTGTCCCCCGAACCCGGGCAGTTCCGCCTGACATTCGGCCGGTGCGCTCTGCACACCCAGGGACATACCGTGAACAACCCGCTGCTGTCGGAACAGATGCCTGAAAATCATCTGTGGATCAATACAAAAGAAGCGGAAAAACTTGATATTGAAGATGGGGACAGAGTCACTGTTTCCCAAAATGGGTATTCCGAATCCATCCAGGCCCGGGTGACCGAAGCCATCCATCCGGACGCCGTGTTTGTGGTGCATGGATTCGGTCACCGCCTGCCCGTGGAAACCCGGGCTTTCAACAAGGGTCTTGCGGACAACCGGTTCATGGCCGGGGGCCTGGACATCTGGGACCGGGCCGGCGGGGCCATTGCTTACCAGGAGCACTTTGTCACCGTGTCCAAATCCTGACGGGAGGCGTTTTCTTATGGGAGGGATTCAAATGAAACTGCGAACCAGCCAGCTGCTGCTCAACGATGACGGAAAGATCATCATGGGGTCCGGCCGGATGGCGATTTTTGAATCCCTTCAGCACACCGGGTCCATCAATCAGACGGCCCGGGAGTTGAATATGGCCTATAAAACCGTGTGGAGCAAAATCAAAGCCACGGAAAAAAACTGGGGCCGGCCTGTGGTGATCACAGACAGAAAAACGGGCACCCGGCTGACAAGGGAAGGGGTGGATCTGCTGGAGAAATACCGGAAACTGAAAAAGGACTGTATTCATGCGGATGACTGCATTTTCCAGTCCATTTTTCAGATGCGGAATAACGAAACCTCGTAAAAATTTTTTTGGCTATTGTTATAGTGAGGTTACCATAAGTGATGATGTTGTTATAAGATAGATAAATGGTGGATATTTCAGTGTTGAAACAGGAAGGCGGTTATGGAAACATTTGAAGTGCTGCTTCAGGAATCAGCCGAAGCCCACGGGCATCTGTGCCCCGGGCAGGTCGTGGGCGTACGCATGGCCATGGAAGGCTGCCGGCGCATCGGGCTGGACAATCCCCGGGAAAGATCACAGATCAAAAAGCTGATCGTATACGTGGAAATGGACCGGTGCGCGGCCGACGCCATTTCCCAGGTGACCGGTGCCCGGCTGGGACGGCGGTCCTTGAAATTTGTGGACAACGGCATCATGGCGGCCACGTTTGTGAACCTGGACACCGGAAAATCGGTCCGCATTGTCTCGAAGGAAAGCGCCAGAACCCTTGCCGCATCCAAAGCCCCCCAAATCCGGGACCGGCACCGGCAGCAGCTGGAAGCCTATAAAACCATGGCATGTGAAGACCTGTTCCACATTCAGGCGGTCAAAGTGGATGTGGACGCCTGTGACATGCCCGGCCCCACAAAATTCAAGGCCGTCTGCCAGAAATGCGGCCAGGTGGTGCGGGACAAGCGCGAAGTGATGAAAAACAATCAGATTCTGTGCCGGCCCTGTGCGTTGGGGACCTATTTCACGCCGGTACAAGAACAGGAACAGGATAAAAGAGAAAATGAAAAAGAACCGCACAGCATGGCCGTTTAAAACCATCCCTGTGGACCAGGCCGTGGGAACGGCCGTGGCCCATGACATGACCCAGGTCATCCCCGGAAAATTCAAAGGCCCGGCCTTTAAAAAAGGCCATGAAATAACATCCGGCGATTTGTGCCGCCTGATGCAGATGGGGAAAAACAACCTGTATGTTCTGGACCTGAAAACCGGTCAGGTCCATGAAGATGATGCGGTTATGGAACTGGCCGCCGCCCTGGCCGGCCCGGGGGTCACGTTTTCAGGCACCCCTTCGGAAGGCAAACTCGAATTGCGGGCCGCTTATTCCGGACTCTTTAAAGTGAACATTTCCGCGCTGGAAGACTTCAACATGCTCCCGGATGTGATGGGTGCATCCATTCATACCCATACGGCCGTGAAAAAGCACCAGAGTCTGGCTGCGACCCGCGCCATCCCCCTGGTGATCCTTCGGTCTGACCTGGACCGGGCGGTATCACTGGCAAAGGAACACTTTCCAATTTTAAGCGTGACCCTGTTCCTGCCTTTGAAAATCCGCTTGATCATCACCGGTGATGAGGTTTATAAAGGCTTGATCCAGGACCGGTTCCAGGCCATTGTTAGAGAAAAGGTCACCCGGCTGGGCGGGATCCTCGAGGAAAGCGTGATTCTACCGGACAACCGGGACCGGATCACCCGGCAGATCCAGGAATTCCTGGAAAAGGACACGGATTTGATCATCACCACCGGCGGCATGTCCGTGGACCCGGATGATGTCACCAAAGAAGCCATCGAGGATTCGGGATTTGAGCAGATTCATTACTCGTCCGCGGTGCTGCCGGGGGCCATGTTTCTGCTGGGATATCAGGGCCGGACCACCATTATGGGGCTGCCGGCCTGCGGCCTGTACCACCGGACCACTATTTTCGATCTGATCCTGCCCCGGGTGATGGCCGGTGAAACACCCGGGGCCAGGGATCTGGCGCGGCTGGGCCACGGCGGGCTCTGTCTGAACTGCAACACCTGCCGGTTCCCGGCCTGTTCGTTTGGAAAACCAGGATGATGATCCATGCCACATCCATTAACGATTGAATGAGACCTGAACATTATAGAAGGAAAAATATCGATATGACAACCTTGCAGGAAGAGATCATTGAGGAAGTGACCAGCCGGTCAACCCGTCTGGATGCCATTCCCGAAGTCCGGATGGTGGCGATATCTCTGGGATATACCTTTGTGGAACTGGATAACGGCATCATGGGGGTGTGCTTCACGCCCCGGTCCGACAGCGGGTCCTGCGCCCATTATTCAGGGGCCGGGGCTTTGTCGGAAAAGCCGGTTCTGGAGTTGTGTCCGCTGATGCGCGCCGGCCATCCTCTGGAACGAAGCGTGGGTGTGGCGGCGGTCAATGCCCTGTCCCATACCGTCATGGCGCAGGATCCGGACCAGTACCGGTTTTCAGAAACGGATTTTCTGGATCTGCTGCCGTTTGATCCCGATGAATCCAACAAAGTGGGAATGGTGGGCCATATCGGCCCGTTCATGCCGTTTCTGAAAAAACGGGCCGATTCCCTGGTGGTGGTGGATGACAACCCGGCCTTGAAAATCGGGATCATGGAGACCGGCCCTGCCATCACCCGGGATGTCACGGTCCTGAATGATGCCGATATCGTGATCATCACCGGGTCTTCCGCTGCCGTGGGCGGGTTTGACGCGGCCCTGGATGCGGCTAAATCCGCCCGGTTCATCGGGGTAGTAGGACCGTCCGCCGGATGGCTGCCCCAGCCGGCGTTCCGCCGGGGGGTCCATGCCGTGGCGGCCACGAAAATCACGGACCTGTCCGGGGCCCGCCGCACCATCCTGGAAGGCGGCGGTACCCCGCAGTTCATCGATTACGGCTGCAAGTACACCCTGGTCAACGAATCCGGCGGTATCACTCATACTTGGATGCGATAAACAGGCCGTAACCGGGTTTCAAGGTGCCGGTGCGGCATGCCAGGGCTGCCTGGCTGTCACCGCCTGATCCGGACAGATGTTTCCAGAAGTTGTCCAGGCTGCCGTGTTCAAACACGATCTGCCCGGCCAGCTGTTTGAGAAACCGGGTATGTCCTTCCATCAGGGTGATGGTGAATCCGGCCGCCTCCACGGCGGTGATCAAATCCACGATGCTCAAGGCCCCGTCCAGACAGGACAGGGGTGGGTCGGTCGAAAAACCCTGGTACCGGTATTTTTCCGGAATGAACAGGTCGGTCAGCACCAGCTGACCATTGGGTTTGAGCATCCGGAAAAATTCCGCCAGGCAGGCCTGCTTGTCCGGAATCAGGGACAGCACACACTCACAGAAGATGCCGTCAAACCGGTCGGATTTGAACGGAAACGCCGGGATCCGCGACTGTACAAAGTCAAAAGTCTTTGTGCCCTTGGCGATGTGCCCGTTTGCCAGGACACTTTTTGCCCGCCCATCGTTTGCCCGGTTAATGGTCTTGTTCACATCCAGGTCCGTTCCCACTACCTGAAGGCCGTATAAGTCAGACAGATATCTTGCGGTGGTGCCATAGCCGGCACCGGCGTCCAGAATCAGGTCGCCTGGATCGAATCCGCAGAAATCCACGGCGCGCTGGGTGAGGATCAGGCCGCCCGGGCGGAGGGTATGGCCGGTGACCCGGGTCAATGCCGGCTGCCTGAACATGAACGGCACCTGACCGGTATTGTATGTCCCGCATGGTTTCGATTTTTGATTCGGGCTGTCAGGGCTATTTGTCTTCAAGAATTTTTTCAACTTCCGCCATCCTTCCCCGGGCGATGTCTGGTGAGATATAGATCATACCGCAGTTTTTGCACTGTGGCAGGACCACATCGAACCGGCTTCCCAGGTATTCTACATGGTTTTTGAAAAATCCCAGCTCCCCGTTGTCACAGGACCGGCACACAATGGTTTCGTTGTGGGGTTCTGTAGGGGTTCCCGGAACGAACAGGGTGTTGGGGATCACCTGCATCCGGTGACTCCAGGCATTGACGATTTCAACGCCGTTTTCCTGTTGTTGAAACGCCACCCAGAAACAGACCCGGCCCGGCCGGAAAAAAGAAATGTATGTCCGGGTGTCTGGGTTGTAAAAAGGGGGTGTGCCAGTGCCGATATGGGACAACACCTGCTCTATGTCAGATTCCAGGATGAAATGATCTTCCATGATCTGTTTCACCCCGGGATTGTAACGGACCGGCACGACCGGACCTTCCGGCAGGTGCGGGGTTGGGGGTTCCTGCCAGAGTTCCGCCAGCATGCGGTGTTTGACCTGTGCCAGGTTGTCATGCCGGCCGGAAAATCCCGGGTCCTTTCGCTGTTCCGGGTGATCGGTCTGGGGCCAGAACAGGTCCAGGAGGTGGGCGGTATTTTTGCCGACCCTGGCCAGCCGGTCCCGGCACATGGCGCAGTAGGCCAGAAAATCCTGGTCGCTCTGGCCGGCCCGCTGCTGGTTGATCTTCTGAGTGAGTGTTGGATTGGCATTGAAAACCAGGCCCCCGAAACCGCAGCATTCGGTCAGGGCACCAGCGGCGGGCAGTTCCTGGATGATCACACCGGCGGACCGGGCCAGGGTCCGGACCGCCTCCTGAACCGCAGGGTCTTCCCTTGCCGTGCAGGGATCGATGATGTTCACCGGGTTCGGAGCGGTGTTGCGGGGAACCGCCGGCAGGCAGTCCTTCAGGTCCAGCAGTGTTTTGTACAGTGAAACGATATCGGCGTCAGGCAGGTGCCGGGAGAGCATCCAGGTGCAGGCACTGCATGCAGTGATGATCGTTGGCCGGCCCGCATCTTCCCAAAAGGAAGTGAACCGCGCCAGGGTGTCCGTTTCCAGGGCCGGTCGTCCGGCCCACCGGGCCGGGGCTCCACAGCAGCCTGTGGCAAACCCGGTAAGGCCCAGCAGGTTTGACAGTAAAAATTCATACACCTGGATCACCTGGTCCGGGTCCGATCCCAACAGCTGGCACCCGGGAAAAAAGATCTGATCTGACCGGCCGCTTCCCGGGGCATGGCGGGCAAAAAAACAGGCGTCCCCTGCGGCATGGGCCATTTCCTGAAGCGCGAAATCATGGGCGGATACCGGCATCCGGTCCGACTGGACCATTTCCTGCCGTGCTTCCAGGCACAGGTCTGCCATGGAAAAATCATTGGGGCACACGGTTTCGCATAACCGGCACAGGCTGCATGAATTGATCAGCAGGTTGGCCTTTTTTTCCCCCTTGACAATGGCGGCATTGTTGTAGATCTCCCGGGCGTATCGACGGGGATATCCCTTGAACTCGGTCAGGTAGGTGCACACACGCAGACACCGGGAACAATCGCACTGGATGCAGCGGTCCGCCTCCCGGGCCGCCAGGTCCCGGTCGCAAGTCATGGTACCGGTGCCGGGATCTCCGACAAGATCCAGCCGGGGGCGGGGTGTCACCCCGCTGATATCGGTTGTCAGCCTTGTGGAGATCGCTCCTTCCCGTTCCCGGCCGGCCGTCGGCGATACCTTTGACAGCAACCGGTCCATGGAGGTGGCGGCTTTCCGGCCCTGGGCCGCAAACGCCACGGGATGAGACCGGGTGTCCAAAGGGGAGTCGGTTTCCAAAAATCCGCCGGCAAAGATCCGGGGATGTGAGGTACCGCCGGAAAATCCATCCACCAGAGGCCGGCCCGTGTCATCCCGGTCAAACCCGGTAAATCGGTCCCCCGGAGAATCCTCCCCGATATACACGGCATCGAAGGACAGGTCTGTCCGGGAGGGAAATGCAGCATCCGGCGAATCCGCAGTCCTGAATTCAACCCCAAATGATTTCAGTGCCTGGATTTCCTGTGCCAGGATATCCGGGGGCAGGACGGCACTGGAAATCTCCCGCAGGTTTCCGCCCAGCGCATCGGTCCGGTCGAACACGGTCACGGCATACCCTTTGAGGCTTAAGTCCCAGGCAACGGTCAGGCTGCTCAGACCACTGCCCCAGATACCCACGGTCCGGCCTTTGGCGGTCGGGAGGAACCGTTTTTTCCGCCTTGTCCGGCCGGCGGCACAGATCCGTTCCAGGTGGCCGATGGCCACGGGTGCATCCAGGTGGTTGCGGATGCAATGGGCTTCACAGGGATGGTCGCAGATCCGGGCAAGAATGTCCGGCACCGGCAGGGCGTTTTCAATCACCTTGAACGCCCGGTCCATGTCTTTGTTCCGCATGTGCCCCAGAAATGCCTTGACATCCAGGTGAAACGGGCAGGCCGCGGAACAGAACGCCGGTTCCTCCTGGATGCATTTTTCTTCAAATTCGGTGAGACGGGCTTTTTCCATGGGGGCCACACAGGGGATGGTGCCCGGGGAGGGCGGAACCGGACGTTCGGTTCCGCCCTCCCCGGACCGGTTGAGAATTACATTTTTTTCAGTTCTGCCAGTACTTTGTCCGGCGTGGCCGGCAGGCGTTTGATCCGGACGTTGCAGGCATTGTATATGGCGTTGATAATCGCGGCATGGGGGGATGTCAGCGGCAGTTCACCCACACCGGCCGCCCCGAAGGGACCGTGTTCCCGGGGAGATTCCACATACATCAGCTCGATGTCGTCGGGAATGGCCTTGATATAGGGGAATCCGGCCCCCATCATGGAGGAATGTTTTTTGAGGTCTTCAAAATCCTCGGACAGGGCCAGACCGATGCCCTGGGCCAGTCCGCCGTACATCTGGCCGTCCACGGTGAGCCGGTTGTTGATTTTGCCCACATCCGCCACCGCCGTCATCTTGTCGACCCGGGTTTTACCCGTGGCAGTCTCCACGCAGACCTGTGCCATGAACACCCCGTACATATAGACGGCAAACGGATTGCCCTGGGCGTTTTCGTCACAGTTGGTGGCCGGGGCCGTCCAGGAGCCGGTGTATTCAAGGGGGATGTTTTCCTGTTTCATTTCGTCATGGGAACGGAAACTGCCGTCGCTTTTGCGCATCGCACCCATCAGCATTTCACAGGCCGCCTTGATGGCCTGGCCCGTGACCACCTGGGACCGGCTGCCGCCGGCAGGGCCGCTGTCCGGCACCCGGGAGGTGTCGTTCATGACCAGGTGGATGTTTTCAGGGGAAATCCCTAACGGTCGCAGGGCTTCATGGGCGGTTCCCAAAGATCCGCTGTCCGCGCCCTGGCCGTGATCTTCCCAGGAATTGAACACGGTCACGCTGTTGTCCGGGTTCAGACAGACCTTGACCTGGGAGCTGTCCGGCCCGTCCAGGCCGCACCCGTAAACCCCCACGGACAGCCCCACCCCGTATTTGAACGCATCGTTGCTGGACTGTTGGGCCGCTTTTTTTGCCGCTTCATATTTGGGTTTGAGTTTTTCAAACATTTCCGGCAGACTCAAGCTTTCCGGCACGGAGCCGGTGGGAGAGGTGGAACCTTTCCGGTACACGTTTTTCAGCCGCAGGTCAAAGGGGTCCATGCCCAGTTTTTCAGCCAGCATGTCCATAAGCACTTCCGAGGCGAATTCGCTCTGGGGGGAGCCATAGGCCCGGAAGGCCGATCCCCAGGAATGGTTGGTGCACACGGTCCGCCCTTCTCCCCGGATCCGGGGGATATGGTATCCGGCCCCGATAAACTGGGCCCCCCGCAGGGTGACCAGGTCTCCGAATTCGGAATAGGGTCCGTGGTCGACAGTCCAGTCGCTTTCCATGCCCTGGAGTGTGCCGTCCTTGTCGGCTGCGAGACGAAGGTTGATGAAAAACGGGGACCGCTTGCCCGTATAGGTCTGCTGCTGGTACCAGGTGTAGTTCAAAAAC
Source organism: Desulfotignum sp. (assembly GCA_021737695.1). Classification (GTDB taxonomy): domain Bacteria; phylum Desulfobacterota; class Desulfobacteria; order Desulfobacterales; family Desulfobacteraceae; genus Desulfotignum. Next base: position 21,266 of record JAIPDL010000058.1, read on the forward strand.
ACGGGTTTGCCCGTGGCCAGGGCCGCAACGCCCAGGAGCGCTTCCATGGTGGGGGAAAACTTGTACCCAAATGTGCCGCCGGCAGGGTTCTGGACCAGGGTGAGTTTTTCCGGTTCAATGCCGATGCCCGGGGCAATCATGGCATGGTGCAGAAACAGGCCGATGGATTTGGAATGAATGGTCAGGCGGCCGTTTTCGCCCGGATAGGCAAATCCCACATCCGGTTCGATGGGCATATGGGGCTGCCGGCCGACATAGAAATCATCTTCCACCACCACGTCGGCAGCGTCGAAACAGGGGCCGGTATCCTCCCCTTTCTGGATCTTCTGGATATAATAGACATTGGGGGTGCCCGGATGAATCTCCATGGCATCATCGGCCATGGCCGCAGGCGCGCTCATGTATTCCGGCAGCGGTTCCAGGTCCACCACCACTTTTTCCGCCGCGGCCCGGGCGTTTTTCAGGGTATCGGCACACACGATGGCAATGGCATCCCCGAACTGGAACACCTTTTCATCGCATAGAATCGGCCGGTCCCAGCCGTCTCCCTTGTTGGTGGGAAAGGTGATCAGGCCGGTGATCCGGTTTTTGCCCGGGACGTCCCTGTGGGTGACCACTTTGTAGACACCGGGCATTTTTTCCGCTTCCGAGGTGTCGATGCCTTTGATGTTGGCATGGGAGACCTGGGCCTGGACCAGTGCCAGGTGGAGGGTTTCCGGCGGCATTTTGATTCCCAGGTCCGCCCCGTAATCACAGGTGCCGGTCACCTTTGCCAGGGCCGTGGGCCGGGGGTATTTGGATCCCCAGATCCGGCCGTCGTCCGGCAGTTTGAAGGACAGTTCCTCCGGGGTCATCTGCTGGTTCATCACTTTGGCCGCATCCATGACCGCATCCACAAGGGGTTTGTAACCGGTGCACCGGCAGGCGTTTTTGTGTTTCTGGAACCAGTCTCTCACCTCATCCCGGGAGGGATCCGGGGTTTCATCCAGCAGGGACTTGCTGGAAACGATGAAGCCGGGCGAACAGAATCCGCACTGGGCACCGCCGTGAACCATCCAGGAAGCCTGGAGCGGGTGCAGGTTGTCCGGGGTGCCGACCCCTTCGATGGTCGTGATCGCTGCATCATCCGGTACCCGTTTCATTTTTGTAACACAGGACCGGACCAGCTTGTCATTGAGGATCACATTGCAGGCACCGCACTGGCCTTCCCCGCAGCCCACCTTGACGCCCGTGAGAAACAGGCTTTCCCGGAGCACGGTGGATAACCGGTCTTCTTCATTGACGATCAGGGTTCTGGGGACACCGTTGATAGTAAGATTTTTTTTGATCATGCGTCTCTCCTTTTTAAAAGATGGTGAATCATTTAAACCAGCCACAGAACCCGGAATGGCCCCTGGGAAATCTATGCAATTTTCTCAAGGGCCACGGCACAGGCCTTGTATTCAGCCGTCAAGGTATCCGGATCATAGGCCGGGTTGGTGAGCCAGTTGGCATTGCCTTCCCTGAAGTGAAAGGCCATCCAGACCAAGCCTTCCGGCACCTCATGGGTGATCCGGGCCTTGACAGTGACCTCGCCTCTCCTGGATTTGACCCGGATCATTTCATTTTGGTCGATGTTGAGTTTTTCGGCATCGGCAGCCGAGATATCTGCGGTCTCTTCTCCGAGCATATCGTTGAGGCCTTCACAATTGCCGGTCTGAGTCCGGGTATGGTAGTGATAGAGCCGCCGTCCCGTGCTCAGGACAAACGGATAATCGTCATCCGGGACCTCGGCGGCCGGGGTCCATTCCACGGGCATGAAACTGCCTTTGCCTTTGGTGAACCGGCCTTCCAGGTGCAGAATCGGGGTCCCGGGATGGGATTCCGTCGGGCAGGGCCACTGGAGCCCGTCATTTTCAATCCGCTGGTATTTGATCCCGGCCAGACTGGGGGCCAGGACCGATATTTCATTGTCCCACAGGTCTCTGGCGCTGTCGGATTCCCAGGTGTGGCCCATGCGGCGGGCGATCTCCCGGAAAATCCACCAGTTGGGTTTTGCTTCTCCCGGTGCCGGGCTGGCGGTGCGCACCCGGCTGACCCGGCGTTCGCTGTTGGTGAATGTGCCGTCGTTTTCACTCCAGGCCGCAGCCGGCAGCACCACGTGGGCGAACCGGGTGGTTTCGTTTTCAAAGATGTCCTGGACCACCAGGAATTCGGCGGATGCCAGTTCATGCTCCACCTTGCGGATATCCGGTTCCGTGTTGGCCAGGTTTTCACCGAAAATGTAGAAGCCCCGGACCGTCTTGTCCACCAGGCCTTCCATCATCTCGGGGATCATCAGCCCGTTTTTTTCGGGCAGGCGGTCCACGCCCCAGGTGTTTTCGAATTTCTGCCGGGCCGACAGGTCACCCACCGGCTGGTACCCGGGGAACACGTTGGGCAGGGCCCCCATGTCGCAGGCGCCCTGGACATTGTTCTGGCCCCGCAGCGGATTGACCCCGCCGAAGGGAACGCCCATGTTGCCTAACAGCATCTGGAGATTGGCAATGGACATGACATTGTTCTTGCCGCTGGTGTGTTCGGTAATCCCTAAGGTGTAGCAGATCATCACCGGTTTGACCGAGGCCAGGAGCCGGGCCGTCTCCCGGATCAGTTCCGGATCGATGCCGCTGATTTCTCCGGCTTTTTCAGGCGGATAGGATGCAACGGTCTGTTTGAGGACGTCAAATCCCTCGCAGCAGGTGTCAACAAACTCACGGTCATACAGGTCTTCTTGGATCAACACATGCATGAGCCCGTTGAGAAGCGCCACATCACTGCCCACCTTGAGGGGCAGGTGGGTGTGGGCAAAGTCCACGAGTCTGTGTTTCCGGGGATCTGCCACAATCAGGGT
>JAIPDL010000059.1 GCA_021737695.1 Desulfotignum sp.
TTATATTTTTATACACCAACCCTAAACCATTGGGAAGATAAACATGACACACGAAGATAGAGGCAATTATGCCGGCAAACACCCACAACGGGAAATAGACCCGGTTGTGGTGGAAAAACTGAAAAAACTCAAAGACCAGAACCAGATCACCTGTGCCGCGGCCCACCGGGTGGCATCCGATCTTACCATGTCTCCCAAAGAGGTCGGTGCTCAGGTGGATTTGATGGAACTGCGCCTTGTCCAGTGTCAGCTGGGGCTTTTTGGACATACGCCCGGATCCGGACAAAGCGATAAAGATATTCTAGTGTCGGATGACCTGAAACTGCGCCTGGAAAGCGCCACCAAAGCAGGCCGGATATCCTGCAAAACCTGCTGGGATATTGCCAAAGAATTTAAAATGAGCCGCATGGATATTGGATCTGTCTGTAAAAAGATCGACTTGCGCATCAAACCCTGTCAGCTGGGAACATTTTAGAGACTGCCATGGTGGTGGGATGCGGTCGGATCCGGTTGCGCCTGTTTGAAGTGCATTCCCTGAAGGCCAAACGAAGTATTGTCAGATCCACTGTGGCCCGGATTCAGACCCAGTTTCAGGCAACCGCAGCAGAAACCGGGCTGAACGACAGCCATGAATGGGCTGAGATCGGTTTTGCCGTGGTGGGCAATGACGCGGCCCTGATCAACTCCCGGGTGGACAAGATCTTCAATTATGTGGATGCCATGGGACTGGCCATGATTGCAGATACAAATATGGAAATTATTCATCTTTGATCTTCTTGTTTTTTGATCCGGCCAGTTTTTTCCGGGTCTTTTGCCGGCGCCGGCGTTTCTGCTTTTGAATTTTTCTGTCTGAATCCGACATATCCGAGGGGGGTCTGCCGGATTGAAGGTCGTCGATTTTTTCGGCCAAGGCCCGCAGTGCCAAAAACCGGTTCAGATGAAGGGACCGGTGCTTGCCCACCTTGACCGACAGCCCGGTCACTGTGTGCCGAAGGAACACGGCTGAAGAAGATTTGTTCACCTTCTGCCCGCCCCGGCCGGATGATTTGATGAATTTTTCCTCCAGATCGGTTTTCCGGATCCCTAGGTTTTCCAGTTTCTTCTCCAGGGCCGCCTGTTTTTTTTCACTGGGTCCGCAATTTCTTGATGCCATATTTTTACACTACATATGCTCCAGACTCAGGCGTTTCAGAGTGACAGGAAGCTGTTCGCCGGTATTCGGATCCCATCCCCGCAGTTGATAAAACTCTTTTCGCATCATTTCAAATACGTTCTTATCCAGGGTCATACCCTTGCGGGTCAGAACCTGGTCACCCGGTCCCGGCACCAGTACATCCGGGTTCATAAACACTGTTTCAACCGGCTGGGTATAGTTGAATTGGGCCACATCATCGTCCAGGAACGGGCGATGTCCTTCCCGGATTCGGATGCAACGTTCCAGATTGAAGATGCGTTCACCCACCGTGTCAAGGCCCTGGGTATCCATATTCATGCCTGTGACCGCTGTAAAAGTGGCAGCCTCCAGTCCGGGATCTCCCACATAATCCAGCGTATGCCAGGAAACCATCACCGGCCAACAGGAATCGCACAGCACCAGACTGTCTTTGGCGCAGGTGCGATCCACGATCTTTATCGCCGCCTGGGCCTTGCCTTCATGGGTCATCAAATCCCAGGCCTTTTCATGGCCCCAGAACAAGGTGGCTGCCTTCCGAAACACCTCACTGGAAACCGGAGAGGTGTCAGGGTCATTCTGGTGCATCACCCATAATCCGGTGAGCCGACTGACTTCATGGAGCATGGCAATGGGCTGCCGGGGAAAAAATGCATACAGCAGGCCGTTGGTAAGATACTCCCTGGCTGAATAGGTGGCCCCGTCCCCCACCCCGGAGACCTCCGGGGCAAACTGGGCTCTGGCTTCCGGCCCCAGGGTTTCCCCGGCCCGGAGCAGGCCTTCAGCCAGGATATCTCCAAATCCCTGGCGAAGGCTGATCATATCTGTCAGTGTTGTAAAAAAATCAAGGGTGCCCAGCTTGGACATATCCAGACCGGACTGGTTGGCGGTCAGCACACCGGCTTTGTCACAGGCAACCAGCCAGTGGAGGATGTTGAACATTTCCATGGTGCACAGGGATCGGTCATTGCAGATACCTGTGGCCTGAACTGCAATTTCTGACGACAGATCCTTCCGGCCCGCCACCCAGGGGAAATAAACGAACATGGACTGGCATTTGCGCACCATCGTGTCACCGGACGCGGTCTGAAGCCGGTTCCGGTACATGCAATCCAGCCCGCATTGAAAACAACCCGATTTGCCGGTCCGCCGGACCTGTTCCGGGTTGAACGGCAGAAACATGGGATCTTTGCGGTTCAGATCAATGGCCCGCCGGTTCAATTCTTTGAGCCGATCCGGATGGGCTACGGAAACGGTGCCGGTGCCGTTTACAGCAATGGCTTTGAGATGTTTGGATCCCATGACCGCCCCAAATCCGCCGGTGGCACTGCCTTCGTTGTCGGTCATAATGTTGGCGCTGCGACATCGGTTTTCTCCGGCCACCCCGGTGGTGATCATGCGGGTGGAATTTCCGTACAGATGTTTAAGGTGCTGCCGGACCGCTGACACCCCCTGCCCCCATAGATCCGCTGCATCTTTGATCTGTACATTGCCGTCATCGATGTGCAGGTAAACGGGCCGATCGGCCCGTCCGGTGATCACCAGACCGTCAAACCCGGCCCGCTTGAGATAAGGCCCGAAAAATCCCCCCAAGTTGCCGTAACAAAACCCTTCCGGCAGCGTCATGGGAGATTTGCCCGCCACCACGAACCGGGAAGCCCCCTGGGCCCCGGTGGCCCCGAGCGGCCCGGTCATGAAAATCAGATGGTTTTCCGGTGCCAAAGCATCGGTGTCCGGCGCAACCATGTCCCAATAGAGCCGGGTGGCCATGCCCCGGCCCCCTAAAAATTTGTCTGAGTAGGTCAAGGTATTCAGGTAGGTGATGGCCCCGTCAGACAAATTTACATGCAGAATTCTGCCGGTCCATCCGAAAACAGGTTGTGGCTGACTGTCAGACGTCATATGCGGTATCTCCTGAAGATTGACACGCGTTAGTATTTTGCTGCCGTTGTTGCTTATCCTGCAGCAGCAATTGCCATACCCGATTCACCTGTTCCTGAGTGTGTGCCAGATCATGGCGGTTATCGATCACATACTGGGCATACTGTTTTTTTTCTTCCGGCGACAGCTGGGATCTGATGATGAATTTCGCCGCTTCCACAGATATATTTTCCCGGGCTGCCAGGCGTTTGATCTGGATTTCCCTGGGCAGATACACCACAATCACCTTATCAAACACATGCTGCATGTTCAGTTCGATCAACAGAGGCACGGCCACCTGGATAATTGTATCCGGATAGTCTGCCGTCATAACGGTCAATTTTTGGCCAAAGGTGTCAAATATCAACGGGTGGGTGATCTGTTCCAGGTGCCGGCGCTTTGTGTCATCGGCAAATACGATATCCGACAATGCTTTCCGGTCCAGGGTAGCATCGGGTTGAACCACTCCGGCACCGAAATCCGAAACAATCCGTTGATACCCCTGGGTCCCGGGCATCACCACCTCCCGGGCGATCCGGTCAAAATCGATGAGTCGGGCTCCCCGGTCCTGAAGCATACAAGATACTGTGGATTTGCCGCAGGCTATACTGCCGGTGACAGCTACAATCAGGCAGTTGTATTGGCTGCGGTTTGTTTGAACCAACGTCTTTATCCGACGGATTGGTCCTTCTTTGTCTGTTTTGCCGGGATCAATTTTTTTCATGCTTTAATTGTCACCAACATGACACTTGAAAAGATAAGGAGGTAACTGGTTAGTATGATAAGATCTGGAGCAGGTGTTTGCGCCTTGACAATCCTTGGTGGAGGCGGCGGGAGTTGAACCCGCGTCCGAAAACCATCATCCCAGGCTTCTACATGCTTATCCTGAACTTTAAAATTGGCCCTGTTGTCTCCTTCAGGAGGGATACCTCAGGGTGTAGCCTGAAAAATTCAACGGATCAGGTTCAGGCAACCTGATCAGCGGTCTTGCAAAGTCGACGCCCTGACCTGAGATTTGCAAGAGGAATCTCAGCAGGACGGTAGCTGGTATTAAGCAGCTACAGCGTAATTATAATCGTCTGCGATTATGTTTAAGACTTTGCCAGGTTTACGAGCTGACAAAAGACTCGGCATGCTACCTTGGGCTTCAAAATCTCCGTCGAAACCATTTCGCCCCCAGATTGTCAAAGATCATTTATTCAAAACTGAATCAGTAATATTATAATGATTGCCCGTCAAAAGTCAATATGGATCTTAAGTAGAATACTTTTTGCGTTCCCGGGCCAGATCCCGTTTGACATCCCGTTCCTTGATGTCCTGGCGCTTGTCATACAGTTTTTTGCCCTTGCCAAGACCCAGCAGAACCTTAATCTTGTCATTCTTGAAATAAATTTTCAGCGGCACCAGGGTGTAGCCTCTTTCCTTGATTTTTCCGATGAGTTTGGAGATTTCTCTTTTGTGAAGCAGCAGTTTCCTGGTTCGCAACGGCTCGTGGTTGTCATTGTAGGCAAATTTATAAGGGGAAATATGCAGCTGCCGGAGAAACACCTCTCCGCGTTTTATATCTGCATACGCATCCTGAAAACTGACCCGGCCCTCACGGATCGCTTTGACTTCCGAGCCGACCAGAACCATGCCGGCCTCATATTCCTCATCAATGTGATAATTGTGCCGGGCTTTCTTGTTGGTGGCGATCAGTTTGATATAGTCAGCAGCCATGGCTAATCCTCCGTTTCTTTGTAAGGCAGAATATTTTTGTATTCTTCCTGGATAAACCGGATGATTTCCTGAACCGTGGTGAATTGAATCAGTTCTTCAGATATTTTTCGGGCTTTTTCAATGTCTATGTCCCGGACCATTTTCTTGATGACCGGTATGGAAGCGGGGTTCATGGACAGATGTCTGATTCCGATTCCCAGCAATACCGGTATGTTGATGGGATCTCCTGCCATTTCACCACACATGACCACTTCGATATTGTTTTTCTGGGCCGCTTCAAACGTCATTTTGATCATCTTGAGCACCGCAGGATTCAATGCCTGATATAAGTGTGCCACCCGGCGGTTGCGCCGGTCAATGGCCATGGAATACTGGATCAGGTCATTGGTGCCGATACTGAAAAAATCCACCTGTCCGGCCAGTTCATCGGCCATGAGCACGGCGGACGGCACCTCGATCATGATGCCCAAAGGGATGTCCTTGTTAAATACTTTTTCATCGCGCTCCAGCTCTGCCACAGCCTGGCGGATAACCGCTTTAACCTGGACCAGTTCCTCCATGCATGAAATCATGGGAATCAGCAGCTTGATGTGCCCGAATGCACCGGCCCGGAGAATGGCCTTGATCTGGGTGATGAAAATATCTTTATTCTCCAGACAGAAACGGACCGCCCGAAGTCCCAGCGCGGGATTGGCTTCTTCCACCGGATCGATATACGGGTTGAACTTATCTCCATTGATGTCCAGGGTGCGGATGGTCACGGACTGAGGCGTCATCAGTTCCGCCAGTTCCTTGTACTTGATCAGCAGTTCTTCTTCTGTGGGAAACCGTTTCAGATCCAGGTACAAAAATTCGGTTCTGAAGAGCCCGATGCCCGATGCCCCGTTGTCTTTGGCAGACACCACTTCTTCCACCAGCTCGATATTGGCCATCAGGTTCAGGGCCACCCCGTCCCGGGTGATTGCCGGCAAATGACTTTCCCGCTCGATATCGGCTCGATAGGCTTCAAACCGAGCCAGTCGCTCTTCATACCTGAACAGCGTGTCTTCTTCCGGATTGATGATGATCAGTCCGGAAGAACCATCCACAATCAGAATATCGTCGTTGTTGATACTGGCCGTGGCCCGGGCCAGACCGAAAACCGAAGGAATTTTCAGTGATTTGGCCACAATTCCGGTATGGGAATCTTTGCCGCCCCGGTCCGTGACAAAGCCTTTTATCAGCTCCAGCTGGATCTGGCTGGCATCGGCCGGGGTCAGATCATGGGCCACAATGATGACCCGTTTGTTGATGTCGGCTATTTTGATATTCCGTGCACCCAGCAGGTTGGCCATGATTTTGTCGGAAACCTGGACAATATCGTTGACACGGGACTGCAAGTATGGGTCATCCACCTGCTGGAACATCAATTTGATCTGACGGGAAATTTTTCTCAACGCCCATTCCGCATTGATCTGTTCATTTTGAATGGTTTCAAGAGTTCTGCCGTAAAGCATTTTATCCTTGAACAGCGCCATGTGGGTTTCCAGGATATTCAGGGTGTCACTGACATCCTTGTCCAGGGATTTGATGATCCGGGCATGTTCTTTTTTGGCTTTTTCCACTGCATGTTTAAACCGGTCGATTTCCCTGGGCAGCATGGTTTTGGAAATCGGGTATCGTTCAATGATATTGACCCCTTCCTGGTCCACCACATAGGCTTTGCCTATGCAGATGCCCGGAGAACCACTGATCCCTTTGAGAACCAGTTCACGGGGTTTTTTTTGCGTCATGGTGTCAATTCTCCAAACCCATTATCGAAAAAGGCTTTTATCTGTTCAAAAATCACTTTGTCCTGCCTGGATTCCGCCTGTATGTGGATGTGGGCGCCTTTTTTGGCGCATAAAGTTAAAATATCAATGATACTGGATGCATCCACCTGGGTCTTTCCATCGTACAGCCATATGTTTTTATCAGCGGTCATGGCCATTTGTGCGATTTTGGCCGCCGGCCGGGCATGCATTCCCAAATCGTTCAACACAATGGTTTGATGGGAAATTTCTATTTGTTTGTTCAATCTGACCGTCTTTCCATCCTTCCTTGAAAAAATTTTCTTCTTTTATATGATTCCATGTTAAAAGTCAATCAACCCGATAAAAGGTGTTTTTGTATTTTATCATGATATACCATACTCCCCGTGGGTTTTGCCAGTTGGTTTTACCTGTTACCAAAAGAGCGATTAAAAGCTTTGCCGGTCATGCTTTTGTATGATATAGGATAAAATTCCGTTGTTTTTGGAACAATGCTGGAATAAAAAAATAATTCAGGATCTGACACCTAATGATTGTAACTCAAGTATGAACCTGTTCGAGTCTAACCCGGGTCGGTATGATGCCCGGTCCATTGAAATTCTCAAAGGTCTGGATCCGGTCAAACGCCGGCCGGGCATGTATACGGACACCACCAGTCCGGACCATCTGGTATTTGAAGTCATTGATAACAGCGTGGATGAAGCCATAGCCGGATATGCCGATACCATTGATGTTGTTTTGAAATCAGACGGCAGTGTGGTAGTGACCGACAACGGACGGGGCATGCCCGTGGATGTGCATCCCGAAGAAGACGTCTCCGGGGTGGAACTGATCATGACCCGGCTTCATGCCGGGGCCAAGTTTTCCAACAAAGATTATGCGTTTTCCGGCGGGCTTCACGGTGTGGGAGTTTCGGTGGTCAATGCCCTGTCATCCCGCCTGGACATTACCATTTTCCGAAACAGCCATGAATATGTCATCGGGTTTGAAAACGGCATCAAAACAAAAGATCTGGAACAGGTGAAAGATGCGGAACCCAAAGGATCCGGTACATCCGTTCATTTTTTCCCCAATCCAAAATTTTTTGAGCGCACGGTTTTTTCCAAAACCGCCATTCAAACCGCCTTAAAATCAAAAGCAGTGCTGTGCCCCGGGCTGAAAACCCGTTTTCTGGATGAGGCCAGTGGTGAAGAAAATACATGGACTTACGAACAGGGTCTGGACGAATATCTGGCGGAAAGTCTCAACAATCAGGAAACCCTGTTTGACAAACCGTTTACCGGCGAATGCCGAACAGACGATTTTCAGGCCACATGGGCGGTCAACTGGATGATTGAACCCGGACACACCCTGGAGGAAAGCTATGTCAACCTGATTCCCACGCGCCTGGGCGGCACCCATGTCAACGGGTTTAGGTCCGGGCTTCTGGAATCTTTGCGGGAATTTTGTAAGTTCCGGAACCTGCTGCCCAAAGGCCTGTTTCTGGCACCTGAAGACATCTGGAACACGGTGGGATATGTGTTGTCGGTCAAACTGTCCGAAGCCCAGTTTTCCGGCCAGACCAAAGAACGGCTGTCATCCCGGCACTGTGCGGGTCTGGTGAATCTCCAGGTGCGGGATGCCTTCAGTCTGTGGCTCAACCAGCATGTGGACCGGGGAGAATCACTGGCGGAACTGGTCATGGACCAGGCCCGGGCCCGGGTGAAAAAATCCAGAAAAGTCATCCGCAAGCCCGCAGCCAACGGCGGGGTTCTGCCGGCCAAACTGTCGGACTGTACCAGTGATGATCAGCAACGGCGGGAACTGTTTTTCGTGGAGGGGGATTCGGCTGGCGGATCCGCCAAACAGGCCAGAGACCGGCGGTTTCAGGCCATCATGCCGTTACGGGGTAAAATCATGAACACCTGGGACATGGCACCGGCCGCTATCATGGAATCCAGGGAGATCCGGGATATCGTCCAGGTACTGGGGGTCCTGCCCGGAGAAGCGGACCTGTCCCGGCTGCGGTACAGCAAAATCTGTATTCTGGCGGATGCGGATTCCGACGGCCTGCACATTGCCACCCTTTTGTGCGCCCTGTTTCTCAGACATTTTCCCGACATCGTGAAAACCGGTCATGTATTCATGGCCATGCCCCCTTTGTACCGGATCGATGTGGGTAAAGAGGTATTTTATGCCCTGGATGACGAGGAAAGACAAGGCATCGTCAAACGCATCAACCGCCGGAAAAAACCGGGTAAACTCCATGTGCAGCGGTTCAAGGGATTGGGAGAGATGAATCCGGCCCAGCTCAAGGAAACCACCATTGCACCGGATTCAAGGCGCCTGGTGCAGCTGACCGTTGATGCGGCAGATACCCTGGCAGATGTATACGAAACCATGGACATGCTTCTGGGGAAAAAACGGGCCAAAGACAGAAAAGAATGGATCGAGGCACAAGGTGACATCAAAGAGATCGAATAACGTAAAAAAACAGCTGGTTCCTGAAATGGACGGGCATGAGCAGATCGCTTTTCAGGAATTTGCCAGAAAAGCGTATCTCAATTATTCCATGTATGTGATTCTGGACCGGGCCCTGCCCCATATCGGGGACGGGTTGAAACCGGTGCAGCGGCGTATTGTGTATGCCATGAGTCAACTGGGACTTTCTTCCACCGCCAAATTCAAGAAATCCGCCCGGACGGTGGGCGATGTGCTGGGCAAATTTCATCCCCACGGGGACACAGCCTGTTATGAAGCCATGGTGCTCATGGCCCAGCCGTTTTCATTGAGATACCCTCTGGTGCAGGGTCAGGGCAACTGGGGGGACCCCAATGATCCCAAATCTTTTGCTGCCATGCGGTATACGGAATCCCGGCTTTCCAGATACGCGGATCTTCTGCTGGATGAACTGGATCAGGGCACGGTGGAATGGGTACCCAATTTCGACGGCACATTGAATGAACCCCGGCAGCTGCCGGCCCGGCTGCCAAACCTGCTGCTCAACGGCACCACCGGGATTGCCGTAGGCATGGCCACCAGTATTCTGCCCCACAATCTCAGGGAGGTGGCCAAAGCCCTGGTGCTGCTCATAGAAGATGATACCGCTTCTCTGGATGAACTGCTCAAGCATATCAAGGGACCTGATTTCCCCACAGCTGCTGAAATCATTACCCCGGCCCAGGAGATCAGAACCATTTATGAAACCGGTTCAGGACGGATCAAAATGCGGGCCCGGTTCCGCATCGAGGACGGGGATATCGTTTACCATGCCCTGCCCTATCACGCCTCGGCTGAAAAGATTTATGAACAGATCGCGGCCCAGATGGCAGATAAAAAACTGCCCATGGTCAGTGATATCAGAGATGAATCCGATCATGAAGACCCCACCCGTCTGGTGGTGATTCCCAAGTCCGGCCGGGTGGATCTGTCTGCGTTGACTGATCATCTGTTTGCTACCACGGATCTGGAAAAATCTTATTCATTCAATATGAACATGATCGGGATCAACGGCCGGCCGGCCGTGAAAAATTTAAAAACCCTGCTCAAGGAATGGCTGGTGTTCCGATTTCAGACCGTCAGAAACAAATTGTCGTTTCAGCTGGAAAAGGTGGTGACCCGGCTTCACCTACTGGAAGGCTTCCGCACGGTATTTCTGAATCTGGACCAGGTGATTCAAATCATCCGGGAATCTGATCACCCTAAACAGGACCTGATCAACGCCTTTGATTTGACCCGGGAACAGGCAAATGCAATTCTGGAGATCCGTTTACGTCAGCTGGCCCGGCTGGAAGAGATCAAAATTCTGTCTGAAATCAAAGCGCTGGAAACCCGAAAAAAAGAGATAGACACGCTTTTGAACGATGAAACAGCCTTCAAGGCGTATATAGTGGATGAAATACGATCTGATGCGAAAAAATACGGGGATAAGCGCCTGTCTCCCATCAAGAAGCGAAAGGAAGCAGAGGCATTTTCCGTGACCGATGTCATCGAAGTGACACCCGTGACCCTTATTTTATCTGAAAACGGATGGATCCGGTCGGCCAAGGGACATGACATTGATCCGGAAAACGTAAAATTCCGCTCCGGGGATTCCCTGCGCTGTCATTTGCGGACCCGCAGTGACAAACCCATTGTTTTTCTGGACAGTACCGGGCGCAGTTACACGTTGTACTCCCATGTGCTGCCGTCAGCCAGAAGCAATGGTGAACCATTGACCGGTCACCTGTCTTTGCAGAACAACGCCCGGATCTGTTTCATGCTTTCGGAAACGCTGGCTTCCCACTTTTTGATGGCATCGGACACCGGATACGGGTTTATCATACAATTTTCCGATTTTCTGACCTATTTTAAAAACGGCAAATCCGTCATTACCCTTAAAAACGATGCGGTTTTGATGCCCCCATGTCCGGTGACGATCCTTGAAACCGATGCCGTGGTGGCGGTCACCACCAAAGGCCGGATGCTGATTTTTCCCTTAGATGAACTGCCCAGGCTGAAAAAAGGTCAGGGAAATAAACTGATCACCATTCCCAGAAAAGACCAGGTGTCGCCTGACCCTGAAAAAATCAAATTTCTGACAACATTGCCTTTACATGCCAATATTGTTATACATTCAAAAAAACACTCTTTGGTGCTCAAACCGGGTAACCAGGCAGATTATGTCAAAAAACGCGGAACCAGGGGAAAACTGCTGCCCCGGGGATATCGAATCGTGGACAAACTGGAGGTCCGACTGAATGAAACATAAAGCGAGTCAATGAAGTCGTTTTATTTAAAACATTTTATTTTCCTGACCCTGCTGATTCTGTGTGGTTATTTTGTTTACCTGAGTTATCTGCTCCAACACAGGGACCTGAAACACATATCCGGTACTCTGGAGCGTATCCAGAAGTCCGGTGTGCTGCGACTGATTACGACCCGGTCTTTGAACAATTTTTATTTATACAAGGGAGAACCCACCGGATTTGAATATGATCTGGCCCGGGAATTTGCCCGATATCTGCATGTGGACCTGGACGTGGTCACACCGGGCTGGAACAACCTGCTGGTTTATCTGGACCAGGGAAAAGGGGATTTTGTGGGTGCCAGTATGACCATCACCCGGGAACGTCTGGAAAAAGTCACGTTTTCAATCCCGTATATGGAAGTGCAGCAGCAGGTGATTCATCATGCCCTGGTTTTTGGACCCAAAGACATTGAAGACCTGGCTTTGAGGACCATTCATGTCAGACGTGACACCTCCTATCATTATCGGCTCAAAGAAATTCAGGCATCCGGCATTGATGTTCGTTATGTCCTGTATGACAATGTTCCCACCGAGGATCTGATTGCCATGGTTCACGATCGTGAAATCAAATTCACCATTGCCGATTCCAATGTGGCCCGGCTCAATCAACGACATATGCCCGATATCCGTGTCGGCATTCCCATCCACAAAAAAGAATCTGTGGCCTGGGCTGTGCGCAAAGATGATCCGGAGATGCTTGAAAAAATAAACCGGTTTATTTTGTATGCCGAAGAATCAGGCATACTCCAGAAAATCGTCAACAAATACTTAGGTCATCCCAAAGAGTTTGATGTGTCTGAATTAAAAACATTTCATAAACGGGTTCAGGGTCAGCTGCCTAAATATCAGGACATCATAGAAACCCAGTCAAAGATATACGGGTTTGACTGGCGCCTGGTGGCGGCAGTGGTGTACCAGGAATCCCGGTTTGATCCCGGGGCAAAAAGTATTACCCACGTGAGAGGACTGATGCAGGTGACAAGGGCCACTGCCAGAGAAATGGGAATTCAGGACCGGCGTGATCCGGCCCAGAGTGTCAAAGCCGGCATAAAGTACTTGAAACAGATGTATGATCGATTTGAAGAGATGGAAGATGAGTATCAGCGGCTGCTGTTTGCGCTGGCCAGCTATAATGTGGGATTGGGACATGTGCTGGATGCCATGAAAATTGCCGAAGAAAAAGGACTGGATCCCCGAATCTGGAATTCTATCAAAAAAACACTGCCGCTGCTGTCCAAACCGGATGTGTATAAAAAAACCAAACATGGATATGCCCGGGGATGGGAACCGGTCCAATACGTGGACCGGATTCTCACCTGGTATGATATCCTCAAACAGATGGATTTTTCCTGAAATGCGGTTGTCAGTATCGACGGCAGTCAGGAAGCAACCCGATTTTTTAAAAAGAGTGAAATCATGACAAGAAAAATTCTGATCAATGCAATGGATCCGGATGTCAGCCGGATTGCCGCTGTCATAGACAGCAAACTGGACCAGTTTCACATTGAAACCCGGGCCAGGGAAGTGACCCAGGGCAACATTTACAAAGGAGTCGTCACCCGGGTGGAACAAAGTCTTCAGGCGGTTTTTGTGGATTATGGGGCGGAAAAGAATGGATTTTTGCAGAAAAATGAAATCCATCCCGACTATTTTCAGGACGTGGAAACCCGGGACAAAGCGTTGTTCAACCTGATTAAAAAAGGCCAGGAACTCATTGTCCAGGTGGTCAAGGATCCCATCAGCCAGAAAGGGGCCATGCTCACGACGTTCATCTCCCTGCCCGGCCGTCTGGCAGTGCTCATGCCCGGCAGCACCACCAAAGGCGTGTCCCGGAAAATCAGTGAAGAAGATGAGAGAAAACGGCTGGCCAGTGTGCTGAAATCCATGGATATTCCGGAAGGGTTCGGCATGATCGTGAGAACTGCGGGCAAAAATTCCACCAAAACCCAGCTGACTGCTGATTTGAAATATCTGATGCGGATGTGGAAAAATATCGACAAACTGGCCATTGACAACCCGGCACCATCTTTGTTGTATAAGGAACAGAACCTGGCTGTGCGCTCTTTAAGAGATTATTTCACCACGGACATCACTGAAATTTTGATTGACAACCCGGACATCTATCGGGAAGTCAAGGAATTCATGGCCATGATCGCCCCTAAACAGAAAAAAATTGTCAAACTGTTCAAAGGGGAAAAGCCCATTTTCACCAAATATCAGCTGGAGGAACAGATTGCCTCCATATTTAAAAGGGACGTGCCGCTGAAATCCGGCGGATTTCTGGTGATCGAGCAGACCGAAGCACTGGTATCCATAGATGTGAACTCCGGCAAATCCACCAAGCGAAAAAATATTGAAGAAACTGCGTATCATACCAACATGGAGGCGGCCGAAGAAGTGGCCAGACAATTGCGGCTCAGGGATATGGGCGGTCTCATTGTGGTGGATTTCATCGATATGCGGGAAAGACGGCATAAGGCGGATATCACCAAATGTCTGAAAAAAAATTTAAAGACAGACAAGGCCAAAACAAAGGTCGGAGGCGTCACCACCTTCGGGCTGCTGGAAATGTCCAGACAGCGCATCCGGCACTCCATCACCTACGGCAGCTATGAAACCTGCCGTCACTGTAACGGCCGGGGACAGATTCCGTCTGTGGAAACCCAGGGACTCGCGGTGATGCGTCAATTGAATCTGAAAACCCTGAAACCGGAAAACAAACAGTGCCACGTATACCTGCCCCGGGAAGTGGCGTACTATCTTGTTAACAAAAAACGAGAGGACCTTCTTGAAATCGAAACCAAGCGGGAGGTTTCCATCGCCATTGAGATCGATCCGGAACTGGTCCCGGGCCAGAGCCGGATTACCGGCAACTCCCAATAATTAACCGTTGGGCGATTCTTGACATCCGTCCCTGTTTTGTGTATCTAAAACAACCCGATATGCGCTTTTGAAGGATAACCCATGACACAAGCCAGAGGGAATCATAAATTAGTGATAGCCATCGGCTTGATCTTTGTGGTCGGTCTTTTGATTGGCGCGTATCTGGTTTTACCCCATGGACCAGATCCGGTATCGGATACCAACGGGCCTTGTGTTTTGGAGAAAAATAAAACAGAAATAACGAAACCAGGGGCAAACATGCAGGTTTTTGCATCTGAAGCTTTGATTCAGACCCGACCCGGTGTGGTGGAAAAACAGATTGTGAAATCACCGGCCTTTGATTACAAGGATCTGGAAACAGATTCAGATTTTGATCGGTTGATGAAAAAAAGATTGCAGGAAATGGGTATGGAAAAAAGCCTGGATATGGTAATTCTGTCTGATGAATCTTTTAAGATGGGTGACGATACCATATCCATGCAGGACATTTTAGAAAAGGCCCATGCAAAAAAAAAGGAAATTCATGAATCCCGCATTACGGAATTTGAACAAACCGAAGTGGAACAGATGCACAGATATGGCATATATGTGGTCCAGCCCGGTGACAATATCTGGAATATTCATTTCAATGTATTGAAAGAATATTATGCATCCCAAGGCATCCATGTGGCAAATGACGCAGATGAACCCACAGATGCCGGATATTCATCAGGGATCGGGAAAATTCTGAAATTTTCTGAGATTCTGGTCATTATCTACAATGTTCTGGAAGAAGAAATTGTGACGGATATCGATCTGATAAAACCCATGAGCAAACTGGTCATCTACAATATGGATGAGGTGTTTAACCTGCTCTCGGAAATCGATGTAAATCAGATCGATCAGATTCGATTCGATGGAAGAACGCTCTGGATTCCAGCCCCGGAAGCCTGATTTTTTAACTTGATACGTTTTTTTTAATGAAGGAGGAACGACCTTGATTAGTACAGCATTTGCAATGGGAGCCACCGAAGGACAGGCAGCAGGCGGTTTGGCCGGATTTCTGCCCATTATTATTCTTTTTGCCATTTTCTATTTTCTTCTGATCCGTCCCCAGCAGAAAAAAGCCAAAGAGCACCGGACAATGATTTCAAATTTAAAAAAAGGAAACCGGATTATCACTTCCGGCGGAATTTTCGGTACCATCACATCCATTGATGATACCAGTATCGGTCTTGAAATTGCCGAGAAAGTCAAAATCAAAGTGTCCCGAGGAAATGTGGCAGCCCTGGTTTCAGAAAGTGACGCCGCCGTCAAATCCGAAAAAAAATAATCCTTTTGTGCTGGAGCTTGAAGATTGAAACTATTTACTTTAAAGCACGGATTGATCCTGGTTGTCATTCTGGCGGCCATCGTTTGGTTGTTACCGACATTTACAAACACATGGCCCCATAAAAAGATCAATCTGGGACTGGATCTGCAAGGTGGAATGCATCTGGTGCTCGAAGTCCAGAATATCAAGGCCGTGGAAGCGGAGCTTGAACGGACAGCCGATGAAATAAAAAAGGAACTGCGCCAAGACAACATCCTGCATCAGGGTATCAGCCGCCAGGGAAACCTGCTGGTGGCACAACTGCCGGATCAGGAATCCAAGGCTGCGTTTGAACAGATCATTTCCAGAGAGTTTTCAAACCTGAAAGTGACAACCGCTGCTGTTCAGGATGGATCCATCGGGTTTCAGTTGAAACTGCCCGATGATGAAATGGATATGATTCGAAAGATGGCCACGGACCAGGCCCTGGAAACCATTCGCAACCGGATCGATGAGTTCGGTGTCAGCGAACCGGATATCCGGATTCAAGGTAAAAACCGCATTCTGCTCCAGTTGCCCGGGATCAAAGATCCGGACCGGGCCAAGGACCTGATCGGAAAAACCGCCCAGCTGACCTTTCAGCTGGTGGATGAAGATGCCGGGATTGACGCGGCCCTTAAAGGGAACCTGCCTGTGGGAAGCGTGCTCTTGTACGAAAAAAAGACAGACCCGACGACCGGAAACACCACTGAAATTCCCCATGTCATCAAAAAACAGGTGCTGCTGGACGGTAGTCTGCTGGTCAATGCCAGGGTTGAGTTTGACCAGTTTCAGCAACCCCAGGTCGGTATTGAATTCAACCGCAAAGGAGCCCATATTTTTGACCGGATCACCGGTGAAAATATCAAAAAACGCCTGGCCATCATTCTGGACAACACCGTGTACTCCGCACCGGTCATCCAGGACCGGATAGCAGGTGGAAAAGCCGTTATCACCGGTAATTTCACCATGAATGAAGCCAAAGACCTGGCCATTGCCCTGCGGGCCGGTTCATTACCCGCGCCCGTGACCATCATAGAAGAAAGAACGGTTGGGCCGACCCTGGGCGCGGATTCCATCCGCATGGGCATGATATCCATGCTGGTGGGCGGGGTATTGATCCTTTTGTTCATGACGATCTATTATCGGAAATCCGGGTTGATCGCCAACCTGGCCCTGATATTGAATATCATTCTTATCGGCGGGGGACTGGCGGCATTTCAGGCCACACTGACCCTGCCCGGCATTGCGGGTATCATTCTGACCATCGGGATGGCCGTGGATGCCAACGTGATCATTTATGAGCGGATCAGAGAAGAGCTCCGGTGGGGTAAGACCGTGTCAGCAGCGGTGCATGCCGGTTTTGACAGAGCGGCATTGACCATTCTGGATGCCAATGTCACCACATTGATCGCCGCCATCGTGCTGTTTCAGTTCGGCACCGGGCCGATCAAGGGATTTGCTGTGACTTTAGGACTGGGAATCGTTGCCAGCCTGTTCACGGCCCTGGTTTTGTCCAGATCCCTTTTCGACATTGTCTTGCAGAAAAAAACCACCTCATCATTGAGCATATAAAGGAATTGTCATTATGCAGCTGATCAAGTCTGATATCAATATCGACTTTCTGGGAAAACGAAAAATCGCAATGATTTTTTCCGGCCTGTTGATTCTGGCCAGTATCATCGGCCTGGTCATTCATAAAGGCCCCAATTACGGCATTGATTTTGCCGGCGGCGCATTGGTCCAGGTCAAATTCAACCAGGATGTTTCCATCGGACAGATGAGGGACAGTCTGGCCGGACTGAATCTCAAAGATTTGTCTGTTCAGGATTTCGGTGAAGCCGACACCCATGAATTTTTGATCCGGACCGCCAATACCGGATCTGAAGGCACTGGGCTGGCCCAGGCGGTTTCAGCCGCCATTGAAAAGGAAACCGGAATCGCGCCTGAAATCCGGCGTATGGAAATGGTCGGCCCTCAAGTGGGAGATGACCTGAAAAAGCAGGCCCTTCTGGCCATTTTTTATTCTTTATTGTTCATTACCATCTATATTTCCGGCCGGTTTGAGCTCAAATGGATTCTATCCGGTGTCACTGCCGGGGCCATGATGGCCGTGGTTTATTTTTTGTCGGTGTTTAATGTCAGTATGCCGATATTGATCACCGGGGCACTTGTGGTGTCTTTAGCCCTGTTCTGGCGACTTCGGCTCAAATATGCCATGGGGGCCATGATTGCCCTGATTCATGATGTGTTTATCACGGTCGGCATTTTCTGCATATTTGACATGGATTTTTCCCTGCCGATTATTGCGGCGTTGTTGACCATTATCGGGTATTCCCTGAACGATACCATCATCGTGTTTGACAGAATCCGGGAAAATATCAAGGGGGAATCCGACAGGACCGGGTTGCCGGCCCTTTTCAACCTGAGCATCAACCAGACATTGTCCCGGACCATTTTAACGTCTGTCACCACCTTGATTGTCCTGCTGGCATTGTTTTTTCTGGGTGGTGAAATCATTCACAATTTCGCCTTTGCCATGATTGTGGGCGTGGTGATCGGGACCTATTCATCCGTTTTTGTGGCAACACCCATTGTTCTTTCCACATCTTTAAAACGGATGAATGGATGATATCTATGTTAAAAAAAATCAGCCCGTCTTTTGAATTGGAATGAATTCGGATGCTGACAAATACCTGCCCTGGTTTATTCTAAGAGAAGTTCCCGGTGTGGGACACCATATGTATTTTCGCCTGCTCCAGGCCTTTGGCGGCCCGGAGCAGGTACTTTCAGCCGATCCTGACACCCTGGCAAATATTCCCGGTATTCATCATAAAACCATTGCCGGAATCAGACATCTCAAACCCTGTATGGCTGCGGCCAAAAAAGAGCTGCAAAAAACCCTGAATCAAGGGTTTTCCATTCTGACGATCCATGATGAACGATTCCCTGTGTTTCTAAAAAACATTCCTGATCCCCCGGCATTACTGACCTGTTCAGGTGTCTGGGAGCCGGATATTCCCTGTATTGCCATCGTGGGGTCCCGGGCTGCGTCCAGCTACGGCATCTCCACAGCCAGACGTCTGGCATTTAAACTGGCGGAAAAAGGATGCTGCATTGTCAGCGGCATGGCCAGGGGCATTGACACAGCCGCCCATGACGGCGCCCTGGACAGCACCGGGAAAACCATTGCCGTGCTGGGCTCCGGCCTGAACAACATATATCCCCGGGAAAACAAGCCGTTGTTTCATAAAATTCAGAAACAAGGGGCCGTGTTCTCGGAATTTAAGCTTGACACAGACCCGTTTCCGTATCATTTTCCCGTCAGAAACCGGATCATTGCCGGTCTGTCCTGCGGAACCATCGTGGTGGAAGCCGCCAGAAAAAGCGGTTCATTGATTACAGCCAGACTGGCGGCGGAGTACAACCGGGAAGTGTTTGCAGTCCCGGGAAGCATTACGTCACAAAAAAGTCAGGGAACCCATTTTTTATTGAAACAGGGGGCCAAACTGGTGGAAAATGAAACCGATGTGACAGAGGAGTTATCTCATCTGGTTCATGTTGAACCGGCATCAGGATTACGCCGGGAAAACGCTTCTGTCAAACCGGACGTGTCCAGGGAACTGGATTGTGACAAAAAACATATTTTACAGATTCTGGATGCCTATCCCCAGCATATTGACCAGATTATTGAAATCAGCCGGATGCCCAGTGATGCCGTATCTGCCATTTTACTGGAACTTGAATTGATGGGAAGGATCACGCATCATACCGGTAATTATTTTTCGTTATCATAAAAGGAGTTGTTTTGGCCAAACCGCTTATTATTGTCGAATCCCCGACCAAAATCAAAACGTTGAAAAAATATGTGGGAAAAGATTTCCAAGTGGCTGCCAGTTCCGGTCATATCCGGGATTTGCCCGTGAAAAAGCTGGGGATTGATGTGGAAAACAATTTTACAGCCGAATATGTCAACATCAAAGACAAAACCAATGTCATCTCCCAATTAAAAAAAATTGCCAAAGGGTGTGATGATATTTACCTGGCGCCTGACCCGGACCGTGAAGGCGAGGCGATTGCATTTCATATCATGGATATTTTGAAAAAAAAGGACCGCCGATTTCACCGGGTCCTTATCCATGAACTCACCAAAAAAGGCATTGAAGATGCCTTGAAAAAACCCATGGAACCTGACGAAGACAAATACAATGCCCAGCAGGCCCGGCGAAAGCTGGACCGGCTGGTGGGATATCAGATCTCTCCTTTGCTGTGGCAGAAAATCCAGCGGGGATTGAGTGCCGGCCGGGTCCAGTCCGTGGCCGTGAAAATCATCTGTGACCGGGAACGGGTGATTCGCAGTTTTGTTCCGGAAGAATACTGGACCATCACCGCGGACTTGATAGCCCAGGCCCCGCCCGGTTTTAGCGCGGCCCTGGTGAAAATCCGCCAGAAAAAAGCCAAGATCCAGAATGAGGCCCAGGCCCAAAAAATAGTCACGGATCTTCAAACGGCCCGATTTCAGGTGGATGAAATCAAGAATAAAACGGTGAAACGCAATCCATTGCCCCCGTTTATCACCAGTAAGCTGCAACAGGATGCCATCAATCGATTACGGTTTTCAGCCAAAAAAACCATGGTGGTGGCCCAGCAGTTGTATGAAGGCATTGACATTGGTACCGGCGGGCCGGAGGGGTTGATTACCTATATGCGTACTGATTCCACAAGGATCGCGCCGGAAGCGGCCCAGGAGGCGCTATCCCTGGTTACCCAGACCTATGGCAAGGAATATGCCATGGCCAAGCCCCGGTATTTCAAGAATAAAAACAAGGCCCAGGACGCCCATGAGGCCATTCGCCCTACATCGGTGTTCAATGTTCCTGAAAAAATCAAGTCCCATTTGACCGATGATCAGTATGCGTTGTATGACCTGATCTGGAAACGGTTTGTGGCTTCCCAGATGGCCCAGGCAGTGATCGATCAGAAAGCCATTCTCATCAAAGCCGGAGACTATCTGTTTTCCGTGAGTGGTTCCACTGTGAAATTCAGTGGTTTCATGGCATTGTATGATACCCAGGAAACCAAATCAGAAAACGACATCCAGACCCTTCCCCAGGTCGAAGAAAAAGAAGGGCTGACATGTGAAAAAATCAATCCCAAACAGCATTTTACCAAACCTTTGCCCCGGTTTTCCGAAGCATCTCTGGTCAAGGAACTGGAAAAAAACGGCATTGGCCGGCCCAGCACGTATGCGTCCATTATCAGCGTGATCCAGGACAAGGGATATGTGGAACTGGTGAAACGCTACTTTTATCCCAGTGAGCTCGGATTTATTGTCAACGATCTGCTGGTGGCATCGTTTCCCGATCTGCTGGATATCTCATTCACTGCCCAGATGGAAACCAATCTGGATAATGTGGAGAGTGGTAGTTTGGATGAAGTGGAATTGCTCTCCCGGTTTTACGATGATTTCAGCCAAACCCTGGAAACAGCCAAACAGCAGATGGTCAGCGTCAAGGGTGTGGGGATCAAGACTGAACTTTCCTGTCCATCGTGTGGACAACCGCTGCATATCAAAATCGGGAAAAACGGCCATTTTCTGGCATGTTCCGCTTACCCGGACTGTACGTTCACCAGTAATTACATCCGGGACGAGAAAGGTCAGATCTCCATTGTCGAAAAACAGGTGGATGATACCCCGGTCAAAGACTGTCCCAAATGCGGTAAACCCATGGTCCAGAAAGACGGCCGGTTCGGACTGTTTCTGGCCTGTACCGGATATCCGGAATGTACGCACACGGAATCGGTGATGTCTGAAAATGACAACAAAGATATCGGGGTCGACTGCCCGGAGCCCGGATGTTCGGGGCGGATTGTTGAAAAAAGATCCAAACGAGGTAAAATTTTTTACGGATGTTCACGGTACCCGGATTGTAAGTTTGCCAGCTGGGACAAACCCGTGGCCAAACCCTGCCCCCAATGCAGGGCATTGTTTCTGGTGGAAAAAGAAACCAAGCGGGACGGCCGGTTTCTCAAGTGCAACACGTCCGGATGCGGGTATAAGGAAAAAGTATAGTTCGGATGTCAGATCATGCATTGACCCGTTCCACATACGTTTTGGTACGGGTATCGATTTTAACCATCTGTCCTTCATCCACAAACGGCGGAACCTGCACCTCAAACCCGGTCTCCAGGGTGGCGGGTTTGGTGCTGCCCGTTGCGGTGTCTCCCTTGGCCCAGGGTTCGGTTTTGGTGATGATCAGGTTGATGAAATTGGGAAGGGTCACGCCAATAGGTTTCTGGTTGTGCAGCAGCACGGTGCAAACCGTGTTTTCTTTCAACAGATCAATCACATCTTCCAGCTGATCCCGGGTCAAAAAAATCTGTTCATAGTTGCTGGTGTTCATGAAACAATAGGAGTCTTTGGTTGCATACAAATATTCCATTTCCTGTTCTTCCAGGTCCGCTTTTTCAAACTTGTCACCCGACCGGTAAGTTCTTTCGAACTGGGAACCGGTAATCATGTTCTTGAGCTTGCATTTATACAGGGATTGACCTTTCCCGGGTTTCTTAAATTCAAAGTCGACAATAATATAAGGATCTCCATCGATTTCGAATTTCAATCCCTTCCTCAAATCAGATGCTAAATACATGCCTGTTTCTCCTGTCTGGTTATGAATTTTGTGATTATGATTGAGCTAATAAAGCACAATAACGATCTTATGGCAAGATCCAGATAAAAACACCTTGCATTTTATAGTTATTTATAGGAAAAATTATGATTTAGAAAATTTTATTCATGAGGAAAAACAAAACCATGATTGTTGTCATTGATTTCGGTTCCCAGTTTAATCAACTGATTGCCAGACGGGTCAGGGAACATAATGTTTACTGCCAGGTGGAGCCGGCAAATATCCCCATTGACCGGATCAAGGCCCTGAATCCCAAAGGCATTATTTTGTCAGGCGGGCCATCCAGTATTTATGAAAAAGACAGCCCGGCCGTGGACAAATCCCTGTTTGATTTAGGGGTGCCGGTGTTGGGGATCTGCTATGGGATGCATTCTATGATCCATGCCCTGGGCGGAGAAATCCGGCGGGCAAAAAAAAGAGAATATGGATTTGCCCGATTGCAGATCAAAGCGGACGTTTTGTTGTTCAAGGATATGCCCTCAGAATTTCAGTGCTGGATGAGCCACGGAGATTCCGCCGGAACCCTGCCGGAGGGATTTGAAGTGACGGCTGCAACGGAAAACACGCCGATTGCGGCCGTGGCGCATCCTGAAAAACAGTTTTACGGGCTTCAGTTTCATCCGGAAGTGGAACATTCCATCAACGGATCATTGATGATCAAACATTTTTTGTTTGATGTCTGCAACTGTGAAAAAAACTGGACCATGGACTCTTTTTCAGAAGGAGCCATTGAACAGATCAAAGATGCGGTTAAAGACAAAAAAGTGATCATGGGGCTTTCAGGGGGTGTGGATTCATCCGTGGCCGCTACCCTGATCCACAAGGCCATCGGTAAAAACCTGCACTGTATTTTTGTGGACAACGGTCTGTTGCGGCACAATGAAAAAACCCAGCTGGAAAAACGGCTCGGCAATAATCTGAACATGAACATCCGGTTTGTGGATGCGGCTCAAACCTTTCTGGATGCCCTCAAAGGGGTCACGGATCCGGAAACCAAACGAAAAATCATCGGCAATGAATTCATCAAGGTATTTGACGACGAAGCCCGCAAAATACCGGGGGCCGCGTTTCTGGGACAAGGCACCCTGTATCCGGATATCATTGAATCCAAGTCGGCTTTCGGAGGCCCGACATCCATTATTAAATCCCATCACAATGTGGGGGGGCTGCCGGAAAAAATGCAACTCAAGCTTATTGAGCCGCTGCAGCTGCTGTTCAAGGACGAGGTCAGAAAACTGGGCCTGGCTTTGGGCATTCATGAAGACCTGGTCTGGCGCCAGCCCTTTCCCGGTCCCGGACTGGCCATCCGCATCATGGGCGAAATCACCGCAAAACGGTTGGATATCTTAAGGCAAACCGATGTGATTTTGTTGGAAGAAATCCGGAAAGCCGGTCTTTACCGCAAATTATGGCAATCGTTTGCCGTGCTGTTGCCCATCAAAAGCGTGGGTGTCATGGGAGACAAAAGGACCTTTGCCCATTGCGTGGCCATTCGGGCGGTGACCAGCAACGATGCCATGACCGCAGACTGGGCCAGACTGCCCCATGATCTTTTGGGAAAAATTTCCAATCGGATGATCAATGAGGTGGAAGACATCAACCGCGTGGTATACGATATCACCTCCAAACCGCCGGGCACCATTGAATGGGAATAGGCAGACCCATGTGTCAGAAACCAGGAAAACCAAAAAGGTACGGATCTGATGAGCCTGAAAGACTATAGGACCGATGCATCGGATCTTCCCCGGGAGGATCCAGACACGCCACCCCCGTCATCCTTGTATCTCAAAGATCGGAATGCGTTGAAAATAGACAAATTATCCACCCGGGTGACCATTATCACCATTATTCTGCCGATCCTCAT